>DDWF01000263.1:0-4677 GCA_002345845.1 Betaproteobacteria bacterium UBA2293
GCACGACGACCTGACGGTCGAAGCGTCCTGGCCGCAGCAGCGCCGGGTCAAGGATGTCCGGCCGATTGGTGGCAGCAATCACGATGGTGCCGGTATGGCCTTCAAAACCATCCATTTCGACCAGCAACTGATTCAGCGTCTGTTCGCGCTCATCATTGCCACCGCCAAGGCCAGCACCGCGATGGCGACCAACGGCATCGATTTCATCGATGAAGATGATGCACGGCGCGTGCTTCTTGGCATTTTCGAACATGTCGCGAACACGGGCAGCGCCGACACCGACAAACATTTCGACGAAGTCGGAACCGGAAATGCTGAAGAACGGCACCTTGGCTTCACCGGCAATCGCCTTGGCCAGCAAGGTCTTGCCGGTACCCGGGTTGCCGACCATCAGCACGCCCTTGGGAATACGGCCACCGAGCTTCTGGAACTTGGAAGGATCGCGCAGAAAATCGACGATTTCCTGGACCTCTTCCTTGGCCTCATCACATCCGGCCACATCCGCGAAAGTGATGACATTGGTCGACTCATCCAGCATCCGCGCCTTCGATTTTCCGAAGGAGAAGGCACCGCCCTTGCCGCCGCCCTGCATCTGGCGCATGNNTCCTTGGCTTCATCCACGCCGGCCACATCGGCGAAGGTGACCTTGGTCTCCTCCTGCGTGACCATCTTGGCCCGGGACCGGCCGAAGGACATGGCCTTGCCGCCGCCCCCCTGCATCTGGCGCATGAAGAAGATCCAGACGCCAATCAGCAGCAACATCGGGAACCAGCTGACGAAGATGCTCATCAGGAAAGACTGCTCTTCCTCGGGCTTGGCCTCGATCTTGACATCGTTCTTCAGCAGGTCGGAAACCAGCCACAGGTCGGGAGGCGCGTAGGTCACCAAGCGCTTGCCTTCGGTGGTCGTCGCCTTCAGCGTACGACCTTCCATGATCACCTTACTGACCCGACCCTGTTTGACCTCTTCAAGGAACTGCGAATACTCGATCGAACCCTGCGCCACCTGGCGGGTGTTGAATTGATTGAATACGGTCATCAGCACGAGGCCGATGACGAGCCAGATTGCGAGGTTTTTGAACATGTTGTTCAAGCTTGCTCTCCTTTTACAGCGTCGAGCGATAAAAACGCCATTTTATACACATCTATCAACGTAACACACGACCGAGCAAATAAAGCTCGGCGCTACGATCGCGTGAGGCATCCGGCTTGCGCACGGCTACCGTCTTGAACGTCTCACGCATGGAACGGAGGAATGTCTCGTAGTCCGTTCCCTGAAAAACTTTGACCAGAAAAGCACCATCCGGTTTCAAATGAGCCCGCGAAAACTCAAGCCCCAGCTCCGCCAGGTGCATGATGCGCGCCTGATCGACCAAGGGTACACCGGACATATTGGGCGCCATGTCCGACATTACAAGGCCGACTCGCCGTTCGCCGAGCTTTTCCTCAAGCTGACCCAGCACATCGTCCTCACGGAAATCGCCCTGAATGAAGTGCACGCCGTGGATCGGCTCCATTTCCAGAAGATCAAGCGCGAACACCAGACCAGTGTCGCCGACCCGCTTCACCGCCACTTGCGACCAGCCTCCCGGCGTTGCGCCGAGGTCGACGACGACTTCACCGCGCTTGAGCAGTTGATCCTTGTCGTCCATCTCCATCAGTTTGAAAGCCGCTCGCGAACGCCAGCCTTCCTTCCTGGCAAGTTGCACGTAAGGATCGTTCACATGCTCGCGCATCCAGGCTTTACTGGTTCTGGTTCTTTTCATTCTGTAAAATGCCGTTTTTGAAAGGTTATTCCATGCTGCAATTATCTTCTCTTCAGCGCCGCGAACTACGCGCCAAAGCCCACGAACTGAATCCCGTCGTCTCGATCGCCGAGAATGGACTCACGCAAGGCGTTCTCAAGGAGATCGACGTCTGCCTGAAGGCTCACGAACTGATCAAGATTCGCGTCTATGGCGACAGCCGCGACAATCGCCTTGCCTACCTCGAACAGATTTGCAGCGAACTCGGTGCGGCACCAGTGCAACATATCGGCAAGCTGCTGGTTGTTTACCGTCCGACTCCCGTTGATGCGAATTCCGCCGCGAAGAAACCGGCTCCGCGCCGCCCGGCCAGCGCCCCGCGCAAGACCAAGCGCAGCTTCCAGGGCTGATCAGCGCAGCCCGCGCCCGCTCCAGACCACTAACCACAGGCCCAGCATACTCTGCATCAGATAGAGGATGCTGGAAATGCCGTGCCAGGTGACGAAGCGGTCGCGCAGCACGCTTTCCATGACATCGCGCGGCAAGGCGTCGGCCTTCAGTTGCGCCATCAGCGGCTGGATACCGAACAGGCCGATGGCGGCCAGCAGGGCCATGGCGAGTACCAGCCAGAAGACCGCCCGGCCGAAAACGGCATTTCGCCAACGAACGCCAAGAAATAGTAGCTGGTAAGCCGCGCCCCCCAGGCCGATCCAGCCGATCAGAGCAAACAGCTTGCCCGCAATGACGCCAGCCAATTGGCGATCGCCGAGGCTGGCGAAAAGTACCGGTGCCACCAGGTAGCCGATTACCCACAAACCGCCGACCCACAAGGTCAGAACACTGAGGTAGAGGCCCTCGGAGAGCTTGCGCATCACGAATCGCCGATCGCTGGAAAAAATTACTCGTAGCGGATGTCGATGATTTCGTATTCGCGGATGCCACCCGGCGCCTGCACCTGAGCGATATCACCAGCATACTTGCCGATCAGGGCGCGCGCCATCGGTGAGGCCACCGAGAGCTTGCCGCTCTTGATGTCAGCTTCGTCCTCGCCAACGATCTGGTAGGTCACGGCGTCGCCACTGTCCTGATCCTCAATCTCGACCGTCGCGCCAAAAACGCAGCGGCCGTCAGCATCGAGCAGCTTGGGATCGATGATCTGGGCATTCGACAATTTGCCCTCTACTTCCTGAATACGCCCCTCGACAAAGCCCTGGCGTTCCTTCGCCGCGTCATACTCGGCGTTCTCCGAGAGGTCACCATGCGAGCGCGCTTCAGCGATAGCGGCAATGACGCTGGGGCGTTCGATCGTTTTCAGGCGATGCAGTTCGGCGCGGAGTTTTTCTGCACCGGCCACGGTCAGCGGAACTTTGCTCATCTTTTCATCCTGCAAAAGCAAACCGCCGGCGCCCTGGAATCAGGCGACCCGGCGGTTCGGGTTAGTCTCAGTGAAGCTGCTCGTGCAGCGCCTGAATCGGATACACCACCAGCTCGCCGAGGTGGCGAATGCCCTCGGCAGCGGCCTCGGCACCCCAGATCGTCGTATACATCGTCACCCGCGCCTGCAGGCCGGAGGTACGGATCGAGCGCGAATCGTTGATGGCTCCGCGCTTCTCTTCCACCGTGTTGATGATCAGGGCGATTTCGTTGTTCTTGATCATGTCCACGATGTGCGGACGGCCTTCGGTGACCTTGTTCACCGGTTGCACCGGCAGGCCGGCGGCCTCGATGGCCAGCGCCGTACCACGCGTGGCAACCAGCTGGAAGCCGCCCTGGTGCAGATGCTTGGCAATCTCGATAGCCTTCGCCTTGTCGCTGTCCTTGACCGACAAGAAGGCCTTGCCGGACTTCGGCAGCTTGACGCCAGCGGCCAGTTGCGACTTGACGAAGGCTTCGGCGAAGGTGACACCGACGCCCATGACTTCGCCGGTCGACTTCATTTCCGGACCAAGGATGGTATCGACGCCGGGGAACTTGACGAAGGGGAAGACGGCTTCCTTGACCGAGAAGTACGGCGGAATCACTTCCTTGTCGATGCCCTGAGCTTTCAGGCTCTTGCCGGACATGCAGCGGGCAGCGATCTTGGCCAGTTGCAGGCCGGTGGCCTTGGAAACGAAGGGTACGGTGCGCGAGGCACGCGGATTGACTTCCAGCACGTAGACGTCGTTGTCCTT
The DNA here is from genome assembly GCA_002345845.1 of Betaproteobacteria bacterium UBA2293. The sequence goes on from DDWF01000263.1 coordinate 3,916, forward strand.
GATGGCGAACTGCACGTTCATCAGACCGCAGACGTTGAGCGCCTTGGCCATCAACTTGGTCTGCCGGCGCAGTTCATCCTGAATCGCCGGCGACAGCGAGTACGGCGGCAGCGAGCAGGCCGAGTCGCCGGAGTGAACGCCGGCCTGTTCGATGTGTTCCATGACACCACCGATGATCACTTCGTCACCATCGGACAACGCATCGACGTCGCACTCGACGGCGTCGTTGAGGAAACGGTCGAGCAGCACCGGCGAATCGTNNATATGCTCCATGATGCCGCCGATCAGCACATCGGTGCCATCGCAGATGGCATCCACGTCCACTTCGGTAGCGTCATTCAGGAAGCGGTCGAGCAATACCGGGGAGTCATTGGAAACCTTGACCGCTTCGCGCATGTAGCGCTCGAGATCCTTCTGTTCATGGACGATTTCCATGGCCCGGCCGCCGAGCACGTAGGACGGGCGGACAACCAGCGGGTAGCCGATTTCCTGGGCCAGACGCAGCGCGTCCTCTTCGGTACGAGCGGTGCGGTTGGGCGGCTGCTTCAGGCCGAGATCGTGCAGCAGCTTCTGGAAGCGCTCGCGGTCTTCGGCGATGTCGATCGATTCCGGCGTCGTGCCGATGATCGGCACGCCGTTGGCTTCCAGCGCCAGCGCCAGCTTCAGCGGCGTCTGGCCGCCGTACTGGACGATGACGCCAACCGGCTTCTCGATGGCGCAGATTTCGAGCACGTCTTCCAGCGTCAGCGGCTCGAAGTACAG
>DDWF01000263.1:4756-5593 GCA_002345845.1 Betaproteobacteria bacterium UBA2293
ACTCGATGCCCTGGCCGATACGGTTCGGACCGCCGCCGAGGACCATGATCTTCTTCTTGTCGGTCGGCTGGGCCTCGCACTCGTCCTCGTAGGTCGAGTACATGTAGGCGGTACCGGTCGAGAATTCAGCAGCGCACGTATCTACCCGTTTGTAGACCGGACGGACCTTCAACGCGTGACGCTGCTCGCGGACAGCCGTTTCGGTGGTCTTCAGCAGATGCGCCAGACGGCGATCGGCAAAACCCTTGCGCTTGAGGAAACGCAGCTCTTCGGCGCTCAGGGAAGCCAGATCGCGCTTCTCGATTTCCAGCTCGAGATCGACGATCTCCTTGATCTGCACGAGGAACCACGGATCGATCTTGGTCAGTTCGAAGACGCGCTCGACCGACATACCGATACCGAAGGCATCGGCGACGTACCACAGTCGATCCGGCGTCGGCCGGGCCAGCTGTTCGTCGATAGTTTCCGGATCGACGGTCTTCAGATTGAAGCCATCGACACCGACTTCCAGACCACGCAAAGCCTTCTGCAGCGACTCCTGGAAGGTGCGGCCGATGGCCATGACTTCGCCGACCGACTTCATCTGCGTGGTCAGGNNCGCGGCACCTTGGTGACGACGTAGTCGATCGACGGCTCGAACGACGCCGGCGTCTTGCCGCCAGTGATGTCGTTGGACAACTCGTCCAGCGTATAGCCGACCGACAGCTTGGCGGCGATCTTGGCGATCGGGAAACCGGTCGCCTTGGAAGCCAGCGCCGAACTCCGGGATACCCGGGGGTTCATCTCCACGATGATCATCTCGCCGTCTGCCGGGTTGATGGCGAACTGCACGTTGGA
>DDWF01000118.1:0-20528 GCA_002345845.1 Betaproteobacteria bacterium UBA2293
CCGGCTGATCGAATTGCTCGACAAGCACCGCTACGACGAAGCGATCCTCTTCGGCCACGCGCTGGAGGGCAATCTGCACTTCGTCTTCACCCAGGGCTTCGATGATCCGGCGCAGGTCGCCCGTTACGAAGCCTTCATGGGCGAAGTGGCACAGCTGGTTGCCGTCGAATTCGGCGGTGCGCTCAAGGCCGATCACGGCACCGGCCGCAACATGGCGCCCTTCGTCGAGCTGGAATGGGGCAAGGAAGCGGCCGACCTGATGCGCCGGATCAAGGCGCTGTTCGACCCGGACACCCTGCTCAACCCCGGCGTCATCCTCAACGACAATCCGCACGCCCACCTCGAGAACCTGAAACCGATGCCGGCCGCCGAGGACATCGTCGACCGTTGCATCGAATGCGGCTTCTGTGAGCCGCTGTGCCCGTCGCACCGACTGACATTAAGCCCACGCCAGCGCATCGTCAGCGTCCGCGAACTGGCGCGCCGCGAGGCCGCCGGCGAGCCGGCCGGCCGCCTCGGCGAGAACTATGCCTACATGGGCCTCGACACCTGTGCCGGCTGCGGCCTGTGTTCGACCGCCTGCCCGGTCGGCATCGACACCGGCGACCTGACCCGCCGCCTGCGCGGCCGTCGTCTGGGCAGCACTGCACGGGCCGTCAATGCGTGGACGGGCGAACATTTCGGCACCCTGGCCGGCGCCTCGCGCCTGGGCCTGAAGGTCGGCCACCTGGCCGCCGGCATGGTCGGCGACAACCTCCTCGGCAAACTCTCCGGCGGCGCCTGGAAAAAGGCCATGCCACAAGCCGGCCGCGCACCACAGGTGCGTACAACCCAAGGTGACCCGGTGGTCTATTTCCCGACCTGCGGTGGCCGCATCTTTGGCCCATCCGTCGCCGGTGAACAGCAATTGGGCGATGTCATCAGCGAACTGCTGGTGCGCGCCGGTTATGCCCCGATCCTGCCCGAAGGCTTCGACCAGCTGTGCTGTGGTCAGATGCTGGCGAGCAAGGGCATGGCCGAGGAAGCCGACGGCATGTCGCGGACGCTGGAAGCAGCGCTGCTGAAGGCTTCGGACAACGGCAAGTACCCGGTGATCATGGATGCCAGCACCTGTTCAATTCGCATGCAGAAGCATCTGGCCGGTCGGCTGAAGCTCTACGATTTCCACGAGTTCGCCGTCGACGCCCTGTTGCCGCGCCTGATGCTGACCCGGCAGCCCGGCCCGGTGGCGCTGCACATCAACTGCAGCGTGCGCAAGAACGGCTCCGATGCCAAGTTGCGTCAACTGCTCGCCGCCTGTGTCGACGAATTCGTCGAACCGGCCGGCGTAACCTGCTGCGGCTTCGCCGGCGATCGCGGCTTCGTCGTGCCGGNNGTGCCGGAACTGAACCAGCACGCCCTGCGCAAGATTCATGACGAGCTGCCCGCAACCTGCGCCTGCGGCGTCTCTACCAACCGGACCTGTGAAATCGGCCTGACCGCCGAAACCGGCCGCACCTACCAGTCGATCGCCTATCTGTTGGAGCAATGCAGCCGTCCTCAGGAAACCTGTTGAGGATTTCCCTAACTGTCGAAACCCTAGCGAATTGCTAAGGTTCTGGCCATTGACGAATTTTTTGGAGAACACCCATGTACAAGAACATCCTGGTTGCCATCGACGACAGCGAAACCTCGCGCTGTGCCCTCAACGAAGCCCTGCACATCGCCCGCACCAGCAATGCCAAGCTGTACATCTGCCACGTCGCCGATGAAACCCTGATGGGCATGCATGGGCGGACTTTCTCGACTTCGCTGAACATCGACAACGCCATCAAGGCCATTGCCGATGCCGGCCAGAAGCTGCTCGACGAGGCCATGCAATCGGCGAGCGGCATTGATGCCCAGGCCGTCCTGCTGGAAGCGCGCAACCGCCGCGTTTCGGAGACCATCGCCGACAAGGCCGGCGAGCTGGGCGTGGACCTGATCGTCATCGGTCGCCATGGCCGCCGTGGCCTGGCCACGTTGATCCTCGGCTCGGTCGCCGAGCAACTGGCCAAGGTTGCTACTGCCTCGGTGCTCCTGGTTCGCCAGCACTAAACCTGAACCGAGCCGCAAGAAAAATTGAATTCCCGCTCCGGCGGGAATCCTGCAAAATCGGGCGGCAATGTCAGCCTCCGCTGCCCGCTCGCCCGATCAATCCCGTACGGGCCTCCCGAACAGAGGCCACGGCGCCACCGGAATACCTCCGATGCCCCAATCGATGCTCGACAGCAACAAGGACGAACCCCTGCGCAACGATATCCGCCTGCTCGGCCGCCTGCTCGGCGATACCGTACGCGAACAGGAAGGCGACGCCGTCTTTGAATTGATCGAGCGTGTCCGCCAGACGGCCGTCAGCTTCGCCCGCAACGGCGACCCGGCGGCCAGGGCCGAACTGGCATCGCTGCTCGACCCGCTACCGCGCGATACGACCCAGGCCGTGGTTCGCGCCTTCAGCTACTTCCTGCAGCTGGCCAACATCGCCGAGGACGAGCATCACATCCGTCGCCGCCGCGCCCACGACCTGGTCGGTTCGCCGCCGCGCGAAGGCAGCCTGATCCATGCCCTCGACCAGCTGGCCGCCAGCGACGTGGCGCCGGAGGCAGTCGCCGACTTCTTCGCCCATGCCCTGGTCGCCCCGGTACTGACCGCCCACCCGACGGAAGTCCAGCGCCAGAGCCTGATCCGCAATCACCGCGACCTTGCCCGCCTGCTCGACCAGCGCGAACGCCTGCAGATGACGCCGGACGAGGAAGCCGAGAACGATCTGGCGCTGGCCACCGCCATCCTCACCCTGTGGCAGTCGCGCATGCTTCGCCCGGTGCGCCTGAAGGTGCTCGACGAGGTCAAGAACGGCATCAGCTATTTCAAGGAAACCTTCTTCACCGAATTGCCGCGCCTCTACATCCAGGTCACGCAGCAACTGCAGAAACGCTATCCGGACACCTTCTGGGCGCTGCCGCCGTTCTTCCGCGTCGGTTCGTGGATCGGCGGCGACCGCGACGGCAATCCCTTCGTTACGGCCGAGATCCTGCGCGAGACGCTGCGCCTGCAATCGGCGGCGGCACTCAATCACTATCTCGACGAAGTCCACGAACTGGGCGCCGAGCTGCCGCTGTCCGACCTGCTGGTCAATACCACGCCGGAACTGAACGAACTGGCCGTGCATTCGACCGACCAGTCGCCGCAGCGCGCCGACGAACCCTATCGCCGCGCCCTGTCCGGCATTTATGCCCGGCTGGCGGCGACGGCGCGAGCGCTCGATCATTTCGAGCCGGTGCGCCATGAGATCGGTCAGGCGGCGCCCTACGAGACGCCGGACGCCTTGCGCGCCGAGCTCAAGGTGCTGGCCAATTCGCTGAAGCTGAACGGCAGCGCCCGCCTGGCCGGTGGCCGGCTGCGCCGGTTGCTGCGCGCGGTGCAGGTGTTCGGCTTCCATCTGGCGCCGATCGATCTGCGCCAGAACTCGGAAGTGCATGCCCGCAGCGTCGCCGAACTGCTGGCCGGCGCCGGCCGCTGCCCGGATTACGAGGCGCTGCCGGAAGCCGAGCGGATCAAGCTGCTGGTCGCCGAGATCGCCACGCCGCGGCCGCTCTATTCGCCCTACCTCGAGTATTCCGAAGAAACCCAGGGCGAACTGGCGATCTTCTTCGCCGCCCGCGAACTGCGCCAGCGCTACGGCGCCGCCGCCCTGCCCAACTGCATCATCTCCAAGACCGACGGTGTCTCCGACCTGCTCGAACTGGCCCTGTTGCTGAAGGAAGCCGGCCTGCTGCGGCCCGGCCCGACGCCGGTGCTCGACGTCAACATCATCCCGCTGTTCGAAACTATCGAGGACTTGCAGAAGAGCGCCGCGACGATGGCCGGCATCTTCGCTCTGCCCGCCTATCGCCAGCTGATTGCCGGCCGCCGCAACGAGCAGGAAGTCATGCTCGGCTACTCCGACAGCAACAAGGATGGCGGCTTCCTCACCTCCGGCTGGGAACTGTACAAGGCCGAGATCGAACTGGCCGGCGTCTTCGCCCAACACGGCGTGCGCCTGCGCCTGTTCCACGGTCGCGGCGGCTCGGTCGGCCGCGGCGGCGGCCCGTCCTACCATGCGATCCTGGCCCAGCCGGCCGGCGCCGTTTCCGGCCAGATCCGCCTGACCGAACAGGGCGAGGTGATCTCGACCAAGTACGGCAATCCGGACACCGGCCGGCGCAACCTGGAAGTGCTGCTGGCGGCGACGCTGGAAGCCAGCCTGACCGACCATGAAAACAAGGTCGAGCCAGCCGAGCAGTTCCACGCCGTGATGGACGACCTGTCGGCCCGCGCCTTCAACGCCTATCGTGGCCTGGTGTACGAGACGCCGGGTTTCACCACCTATTTCCGCCAGTCCACGGTGGTCTCCGAAATCGCGACGCTGAACATCGGTAGCCGCCCGGCCTCGCGCAAGCCTTCCGAGCGCATCGAGGACCTGCGTGCCATTCCCTGGGTCTTCTCCTGGGCGCAATGCCGGCTGATGCTGCCGGGCTGGTACGGCTTCGGCTCAGCTGTCGACGGCTACCTGCAAAACAACGCCAACGGTCTCGCCACACTGCGGCGCATGGTCAAGTCCTGGCCTTTTTTCCAGAGCCTGCTGTCGAACATGGATATGGTGCTGGCCAAGACCGACCTCGCCATCGCCTCGCGTTACGCCGAACTGGTTGCCGACAGCGAACTGCGCGAACGCATTTTCAGCCAGATCCGCGGCGAGTGGCAGCTGACCCGCCAGCACCTGCTGACCATCCTCGAACAGGACGACTTCCTGGCCGACAACCCGATGTTGAAGCGCTCGCTGCAGCTGCGCTCGCCCTACATGGATCCGCTCAACCACCTGCAAGTCGAATTGCTCAAACGCCACCGCGCCGGCGAGACCGACGAGCGGGTTGCGCGCGGCATCCACCTGGCGATCAACGGCATCGCCTCGGGTTTGCGTAACAGCGGTTAGAATCGGCGCCTTCCGCTCACCCGCCCGAATCGACCATGCCGACACCGATCAAGCGCACCGTCTTCTTCATTTCCGATGGCACCGGCCTCACTGCCGAAGCGCTCGGCCACAGCCTGCTGACGCAGTTCGAGCATGTCGAGTTCAAGCAGATCCGCATTCCCTTCCTCGACAGCGTCGAGCATGCGCAGGACGCGGTGGCCCGCATCAACGCCCAGGGCGAAGCCGACGGCATGCGGCCGATCGTGTTCACGACGCTGGTCAACCAGGCGCTGGCGGCCATCGTGCATCAGGCCGATGCCTTCTGCCTGTCCTATTTCGAGACTTTTCTGGCGCCGCTGGAAGCCGAGCTGGGCATCAAGTCCAGCCACACCGTCGGCCGCTCGCATGGCACGGCCGACAGCTCGGACTACAAGAACCGGATCGAGGCGATCAATTACACGCTGGCCCACGACGACGGCATCACCGACCGCGACCTCGCCCAGGCCGACGTGATCCTGGTCGCTGTCTCGCGCTGCGGCAAGACGCCGACCTCGCTCTACCTGGCCATGCAGTTCGGCCTGAAAGCGGCCAACTTCCCGCTGATTCCGGAAGACTTCGATCGTGGCCGCCTGCCCGGTACGCTGGAAAAGCACCGCTCCAAGCTATTCGGCCTGACCATCCAGCCCGACCGCCTGCACCAGATCCGCGAGGAACGCCGCGCCGACAGCAAGTACGCCTCGCTGGCCAACTGCCGCTACGAAATTGCCGAAGCCGAGAAGATGATGCGCCGCGAAGGCATCCGCTGGCTGGATTCGTCGACCAAGTCGATCGAGGAAATCTCGACCACCATCCTGCAGGAACTGAAGCTGCGCTAGCTTGCCAGCTTGCGGCGCAGCGCCTCGAACAGGCAGACCGCCGCCGCAGCGGCAACATTAAGTGATTCGACCGCACCGGGCATCGGGATGCGGATGCGCAGCCCGGCCAGATCGATCAGCTCGCGCCGGACACCCTGCCCTTCGGCGCCGAACACCCAGGCCAGCGGCCCGTCCCAGTGCGCTTCGTAGAGCGAAATGGACTCTTCCAGGCAAGTCACCGCAGCGACGCCGCGATAGCCGGTGATGAAGGCCGCCAGATCAACCTCTTCGTGAATGCTCAGGACAAAGTGGGCGCCCTGCCCGGCGCGCAGCACTTTCGGCGACCAGGCCGCAGCACAGCCCGGCGACAGCAGCACCTGCGTGACGCCGGCTGCTGCTGCAGTACGCAACAGCGTGCCGACATTGCCAGGATCCTGCACGCCGTCGAGCAGTACGGCATCGCTGCCGGCATCGGCCAGCGCCGGGCCGGCCGGAATAGGCGCCACAGCCAGCAGGCCGCTTGGTGTATCGACCAGGCCCAGCTCGCGCATCAGGGCGTCGGCCAGCACCACCACCTCGCGACCGGCAGTATACGCGGCGATCTCGCCGCCATGCTGCGCCGACTCAGCGACCACCAGCGTCTCGACCGGACCATGCACGGCTTCGTAGGCTGCGACCAGATGCACGCTGTCGAGCAGCGTCAGCCCAGTCTTGCGCCGCTCCCGCCCCGATTCGGCCAGGCGTTTCAGGCTCTTGAAAAACGGGTTGTCGCGCGACTGGATCAGCTTCATAACAGCGATAGCTGCCTGGCCACCGGTCCGAAGCTGCGCCGATGCACCGGCGAGGCACCGTGCGCTTCGAGCGCGGCACAATGGGCGGCGGTCGGGTAACCCATATGGCGGTCAAAGCCGTACATCGGGTACTGCCCGTGCAGGGCCAGCATGCCAGCATCGCGCACGGTTTTGGCGAGGATCGAGGCGGCGGCGATCGAGGCGATCTTGCCGTCACCCTTGATCATCGCCTCGGCCGGAATCGCGAGTGGCGGACAGCGGTTGCCATCGACCATGGCCCGCTCCGGCACCACCGCCAGGCCGGCCACCGCCCGCTGCATGGCCAGCATCGTTGCGTGCAGGATGTTCAGCCGGTCGATTTCCTCGACGCTGGCTTCAGCTACTGCCCAGGCCACGGCCCGCTCGCGGATCAGCACGGCCAGTTCGTTGCGCTTCTTCTCGCTGAGCTTCTTGGAGTCGTTGAGACCGGGAATCGGCCGCGCCGGATCGAGGATCACCGCCGCCGCCACCACCGGCCCGGCCAGCGGCCCGCGCCCGGCCTCGTCGATGCCGCAGACGAGGCCGGGCGGGATGATCAGTTCAGGCATTCGATGACCGCATTGGCGGCTTTTTCCGCCGTGTTCTGGCGTAATTGCAGGTGAATCTCGGTGAATGCCTCGACCACGGCGCGGGCGTTATCCTTGTCCTCGTAGAGCTTGATCAGCGCTTCTGCCAGGTTTTCCGGTGTTGCCTGGTCCTGCAGGATTTCCGGCACCACCTCGCGGCCGGCCAGGATGTTGGGCAGGCCGACGAAGGGCTGGTAGGCCATGCGCTTCATGATCCAGTACGAGGCATTGGCGATCTTGTAGGTGATCACCATCGGCCGCTTGATCAGCGCCGCCTCGAGCGTCGCCGTACCGCTGGCGACCAGCGATACATCGGCAGCGCCAAGGGCATCCTGGGCGTGGCCGAAAAGCAGGCGGAACGGCAAATCGGCGGCCTGCTGGCGATAAATCGCCGCCTCGAACAGCAAGCGTGTCTCGCGCGTCGCCAACGGCACGACGAACAGAGCCTCGGGCAAGCGTTCACGAATCAGTTTTGCTGTCTGCACGTAGGTATCGGCCAGCATCCCCACCTCGCCCTGGCGGCTGCCCGGCAGCAAGGCGAAGACGGGTATCTCCCTGGCGATGTACAAAGCCTCGCGCACCGCTTGCTTGCTGGTCTCCAGCGGAATGATGTCAGCCAGCGGATGGCCGACGTAGGTCACCGGAATTCCGGCCTTCTCGTACAACGGCGGCTCCATTGGGAACAGCGCCAGGACACGGTTGACGGCCCGCGCAATTTTCTTGATCCGCCCGCCACGCCAGGCCCAGATCGACGGGCTGACGTAATGGATGGTCTTGATGCCGGCGGCCTTCAGATCGGCTTCCAGGCCGAGGTTGAAATCCGGTGCATCGACACCGATGAAGATGTCCGGGCGCAGGTCGAGCAGGCGCTTTTTCAGGCGCCGGCGGATGCCGGCGATCTCGCGGTAGTTCTTCAGCGCGTCGACATAGCCCATGACCGCCAGCTTTTCCAGCGGCCACCAGGCATCGAACCCCTGCGCCTGCATTTTCGGGCCACCAATGCCGAATAACACAGCATCCGGCAGCCGCTGCTTGAGCGCTGCAATCAGGTGGCTGGCCAGCAGGTCGCCGGAGGCTTCCCCCGCCACCATGGCAATCCGTACCGCTTTGCCCATGTCAGCGAATGATGCCGCGCCGTGAAACCTCGAGGAAATCGACGAAGCGCTGGACATCAGGCTGCGTCTTGGCCTCCTCGGCCAGTTTCTGTTTCGCTTCCTCAAGCAGCAAGCCGGACTTGTACAGCGTCCGATAGGCACGCTTCAGTGCGGTGATGGCATCAGCCGTAAAGCCACGCCGCTTCAGCCCTTCGACGTTGATGCCGTAGGGTGTTGCGGTGTTGCCGGCCGCCATCAGGTAAGGCGGCACATCCTGCAGGATCACCGTGCTGACCGCCGTCATCACGTGGGCGCCGATGCGACAGAACTGATGCACACCGGTGAAACCACCGAGAATGGCCCAGTCCTCGACCACGACATGACCGGCCAGTTGCGAATTGTTGGCGAAGGTCGTCTTGTTGCCGACCTGGCAGTCATGGGCGATATGTACGTAAGCCATGATCCAGTTGTCGTCGCCGATGCGGGTGACACCGGCATCCTGAACGGTACCCAGGTTGAAGGTGCAGAATTCGCGGATGGTATTGCGATCGCCGATCTCCAGGCGGGTCGGCTCGCCGGCGTACTTCTTGTCCTGCGGTGTCTCGCCCAGCGAACAGAACTGGAAGATGCGGTTGTCGCGACCGATACGCGTATGGCCCTTGATCACCACATGCGGCCCAATCACCGTGTTTTCGCCGATTTCGACATCGGGACCGACGATGGAATAGGCGCCGATCTCGACGTTGGCGGCAATCCGGGCAGCCGGATCGACAAGGGCAGTCGGATGGATCATTTCAGACATCCCGTTTGGCGCACATCAGCGTTGCTTCAGCAACGATCTGGCCATCGACGCGGGCTTCCGCCTTGTATTTCCATATGCCGCGGATCTGGCGCAGGATTTCAATGTGCAGATGCAACTGATCGCCAGGCATGACCGGCTTCTTGAAGCGGCACTCATCGATGCCGACGAAGTAGAACACCGAATTGGGGTCGGGCTTGGATTCCATGGTCTTGAACGACAGGATACCGGCCGCCTGAGCCAGGGCTTCCATGATCAGCACGCCGGGCATCACCGGATGATGCGGGAAGTGGCCGACGAAGTACGGCTCGTTCATCGTGATGTTTTTGTAGGCATGGATCGACTTGCCCGGCTCGACCGCCAGAACCCGATCCACCAACAGAAAGGGGTAGCGGTGCGGCAAGTGTTCAATAATTTCATGAATGTCCATTTAATCAATCCTTTGTATTCGTATTTTTAAGTATTTTCTCAAGTTCGGAAACGCGCTCGGCGAGCTTGGCCAGATGGCGGATCTGCGCCGCGTTGTGCAGCCAATGGCTGTGCTCCTCAAGTGGGAAGACACTGGTGTACTGGCCCGGCTTGGTAATGTTTTTCATCACCAACGAGCCCCCCGAAATAACGACGCCGGAGGCTATGGTCACATGCCCGGCGATCATCGCCGCCCCGCCGACGATCACGTTGTCCTGCAGTGTCGCGCTACCAGCGATTGCCGCACAGGCAGCGATCACGCAATGTTTGCCGATGACGCAGTTGTGGCCGATTTGAATCTGATTGTCGATCTTGCAGCCGTCGCCAATCTGCGTGTCGTCAAGCGCACCGCGATCGATAGTGGTGTTGGCACCGATCTCGACGTCGTTGCCGATGACGACGCGGCCAATCTGCGGAATCTTCACCCACTGTCCCTGATCCGGTGCAAAACCGAACCCGTCGGCCCCGATCACGGCACCGGAATGCAGGATAGACCGTTGACCGACCCGGCAACCCGTATAGATGGTGACATTCGGATACAGCGTGCTGCCATCACCGATGACAACTCCATCGCCGATGGCGCAGCCGGGATGAATCACCACACCCGCGCCCAGTTCGACCCCCGCGCCGATACTGACATGCGCGCCAATGCTGGCGCTGGCCGGGACGCTGGAAGCACAGGTCGCCGCCGGATGAATACCTGGCTTGGTCACAGCCGGCGGATTGAGCAGCGTCGCCAGGCGGGCGTAATAGGCGTAGGGATTCTTGCAGACGATGCGCGGCAGGCTGACCGCATCGGCGAACTCTGGCGACAGGATGACCGCCGAGGCCCGCGTCGTCTGCAACTGACTCCGATACTTCAGATTGGCGAGAAAACCGATCTCGCCATCTCCGGCGGAGGCCAAGGTCGCCACTTGGCGGATGCGCGTTTGCGCGTCACCAAGCACATCGCCGCCCAGTCGGGCGGCGATGTCAGCCAGCGAGAAAACCACACCCGCCGGATCAGGCATTACTTGCCTTCGGCGAGTGCCTTGATCACCCGGTCGGTGATGTCCAGACGCGGACTGACCCAGACCACGTCCTGCAGGATCAGATCGAATTTGTCGGCTTCGGCGATCTGCTTGATGGCACGATTGGCCTTTTCGATCACGGCGGCGTTTTCCTCGTTCTGACGCAGATTGAGATCTTCGCGGAACTCACGTTGGCGCCGCTGGAATTCACGCGACAACTCGCCGAACTCCTTCTCCTTGGCCCGGCGCTCGGTCTCCGCCATGGTCACGGAGTTCTTCTCCAGATTTTCCTGCAGCCCTTGTAGTTGCTTGGCCATACGCTGCAGGTCCTGATCGCGTCTGGAGAACTCGCTCTCCAGTTTCTTGGCGGCCTTCTGGGCTGCCGGTGCGTCGCGGAAAATGCGCTGCGTATTGACATAGCCGACCTTCAACTCGGCCGCCGTAGCTCCAGTAACGAGCAGGGTGGACGTAAGGGCCGCGAGAACGAGAGACTTAACTTTCAAGATGACACTCCTGAATCAAAAAGTAGTGCCCAACTGGAACTGGAATGACTCGGTCTTGTCATCGTCCTTTTCATTGAGCGGTATGCCATAACTGAATTTGAGCGGCCCGATCGGCGAAATCCAGGCAGCTGACAGGCCGGCCGAATAGCGGAGACCATCGTCAAATTTTAAGGTATTGCCGTTTGCGTCCTTGCCGTCCTTGCCATAAACTTGGCCAGCATCGAAGAACAAACCCATGCGGAAGCTCTTCTCCATCCCTGGCAAGGCCCACAACAGTTCGGCATTGGCCACCACCCGACGATTACCGCCCAGGCGCTCGTCATCGCCGCTTGAGTAATCGACCGGACCAAGACTTGAAGCCTTGTAGCCACGAACCGAACTGACGCCACCGGCATAGAAACTCTTGAAGAACGGCAAGTCGTCCGTGCTGCCGTAGTTGTTGGCATAACCCAGTTCGCCGTTCAACATCAGCGAGAACTTGGTGTTCAACGGGATGTAATGCTGCAACTGGTAGGAGGCGCGATAATACTGCAGATCGCCACCCGGCAGGGCAAGCTCGACTGAGGCCTTCTGGTAGGTTCCCTTGGTTGGGAAGAAGAAGCTGTCCTTGTTGTCGCTGGTCCAGTTTAAAGTTAACGGAAGTGACAAGTTGCGGTCAGACTTGGAACCCGAACCGTTCTTCGGATACCCGACAAAATCTTTGTATCGACTCGGACTATCCTGGTCCACCGTAATGTCGGTCGAATCGATGCCGATGCCAAAACCCAGCGATTCCCTCTCGCTGATCGGGAAACCGAAACGAATGCCGCCGCCGGTCGACGCCGACTTGTAATAGGCCACTTCGGTCGAATCCGTATCAACTGTCCGATGATAGACGTCGAAGCCCTGGCTGATGCCGTCGATCGTGAAATAGGGATTGGTGTAGGACAGCACGTAAGTACGCTGCGACTTGGCTGAATTCACCTGGATAGAAACGTTGTTGCCGCTACCCATGAAATTGTTTTGCGAAATGGCACCGGACAGGATGATTTTGTCCGTGCTGGATGTGCCAACACCCAGCATCAGGTTGCCGGTCGGCTTCTCGGTCACGTTCAAATTGACATCGACCTGATCCGCTGTTCCCTGCACCGCCGGCGTCTCGACCGCCACCTCGGTGAAATAGCCGAGGCGATCAATCCGCTCCTTGGAAGCCGTAACCCGTGCAGCGTCGTACCAGCCGCCTTCCATCTGGCGCACTTCGCGACGAACGACCTCATCGCGCGTCTTGGTGTTGCCGGTCACGTTGATACGACGCACATACACCCGCTTGCCCGGATCGATGAAAATGGTGAAGGCTACCTGACGCTTCGCCTTGTCCAGTTCGGGCGCCGCATTGACGTTGGCAAAGGCATAGCCCTCGTTGCCCAGCCGATCGCTGATCGCCTTATTCGTCTCGTTCAGCTGTTCTCTGGAGAAGACGTCACCCACCTTGATCTTGACCAGTTTCTTCAGTTCATCTTCGGGCAAGGCAAAATCACCTGCCAGCTTGACCGAGGAAACCTGATAGGCCTCCCCTTCGCTGACGTTGATGGTGATGAACACATCCTGCTTGTCAGGCGAAATTGAAACCTGCGTCGATTCGACATTAAATTCCAGGTAGCCCTGATTCATGTAGAACGAGCGAAGTTTCTCAATATCCGCCGCCAGCTTCTGTCGGGAATACTGGTCGTTCTTGGTGTACCAGGTCAGCCAGCCAGGGGTGGTCAGTTCGAACAGGCCAAGCAGGTTTTTCTCGGCAAAAGCCTTGTTGCCGATAATGCTGATTTGCTTGATCTTGGCTGCGTCGCCTTCCTCAATATTGAAGCTGATGCCGACCCGGTTGCGTTCGAGCGGCGTTACCGTGGTCATCACGTTGGCAGCGTACTTGCCACGAGCAAGGTATTGGCGCTTGAGTTCCTGCTCGGCCTTGTCCAGCAGGGCACGGTCGAAGATGCGGCCATCGGCGATCCCGGTATCCTTCAAGGCCTTGAGAATGGTGTCCTTCTCGAACTCCTTCATGCCAGTGAAATCGATGCGGGCAATGGCCGGGCGCTCCTGGACAACGACGACCATGACGTCCTTGTCCACCTCGATACGAACGTCACGGAAGAAACCGGTAGCGAACAGAGCCTTGATCGACTGCGCCGACTTTTCGGGTGTCAGCGTGTCACCGACCTTGACTGGCAGATAACTGAAGACCGTTCCGGCCTCGGTACGCTGGATGCCCTCGACACGAATGTCCTTGACGGCAAAGGGTTCGAAGGCCAGCGCCGGCAAGGCGAACAGACTGGCAACCAGGACAGACAGCAGGGATCGATTCATTGTTCAGCCCGAAAACAGGCGGTTGAAGTCGTTAAAAAAGGCGAAAGCCATCAGGGCGAACAACAGGGAAAGGCCGATCTGCTGGGCGATTCCCATGGCACGCTCGGAGAGCGGCCGACGCCTGACGACTTCGATCATATGATACATCAAATGCCCACCGTCCAGCACCGGGATGGGCAGCAGGTTCAGGACGCCAAGGCTGATGCTGACGAGGGCCATGAACTTGATGTAGTAATCCAGCCCGAGGCGCGCTGACTGTCCCGCATAGTCGGCAATGGTCACCGGTCCAGACAGGTTTTTCCAGGAAACGTCACCGGTCAGCATCTTGCCGAGCATGACGAGCGAGAATACCGATTTGTCCCAAGTTTCAGCCAGTGCCTTGGCACCAGCATCGACGACCCCGTAACTGACAAAGACGCGGATATCGCGGCGGATTTCACCGGTTTCGGCGACGGCGACACCAATTTTGCCGACCGTTCTCCCCCGCTCGGTAACGGTTTCCGGCATCACCTCGACCGTCATCGCCTGACCAGCCCGCTCGAAGTCCACCCGGATCGGCCGTCCAGCCGCTTCGCGAACATGAATCACCAGTTCATGCCAGAGGCTGATCGCCTGACCGTCGAGAGCCAGCACCCGGTCACCAGCCTGCAGGCCGGCACGTTCGGCAGCCCCTCCGGCCACCAGACGGCCGATCACGGCCGGCAACTGGGGACGGTAAAAGGCAATTCCCAGACGCTCCAGGGCATCACCTTCCCACCCCTGCTCGCCGGCAGCGGCGAGGGTCAGGCGGCGTACAGCAATCTCGCCCTGTTCGTTGATCACTTCGAGATCGGCGCTCTCCTGGCCAACAGCTTTCTGCAGCAGCAACCAGCGAAAATCGTCCCAGGTCGCTACTGGCTGCCCATCGACGCTACGCACCTGCTCGCCATTGGTGATGGCAGCCATGGCCGCCGGCGAACCATCGGGCGGCGAACCGAGGATTGGCTGCAACTCATTGCTGCCGACCATGAAAATCCCCCAGTAGAGGAGGATGGCCAACAGGAAATTGGCCGCCGGGCCGGCAGCGACGATCAGGCTGCGACGCCCCACCGACTGCCGATTGAAGGCACGATGCGCTTCCTCTGGCGCCACATCACCTTCGCGTTCGTCGAGCATCTTGACGTAACCGCCGAGCGGGAAAGCGCTGATCGCCCACTCGGTACCATCGCGTCCAAGGCGCTTCTGCCACAGGACATGGCCGAAGCCGATGGAAAAACGCAGGACCTTGACGCCGCAAAGGCGAGCCGCCGCATAGTGCCCGTATTCATGAAAGACGATCAGGACACCGATGACGACCGCGAAAGCAGCCAGGTAAAACGGCAGTTCGCTCACGCGAAACGCCGCTCCGCGATCATCCGCTGGGCTATGCGGCGGGCTTCCGCATCCATCGCCAGCACATCGTCGAGGCTGCTTTCCGGCACTGCCGGCAAGGCATTGAGGACAGCCTCGTTGAGCTGTGCGATGCCAAGGAAAGACAGGCGGTGCTCAAGAAATGCCGCTACTGCGATTTCGTTGGCAGCATTGAGGATGGCCGGGGCAGTACCGCCTTCATTGAGGACGTCGTAGGCCAGTTGCAGGCAACGGAAACGCACTGGATCGGGGGACTGGAAATCAAGGCGGCTGATGGCGAACAAGTCAAGCGGTGCGACGCCGGCGTCAATACGCTCCGGCCAGGCCATGGCATAGGCGATCGGCGTGCGCATATCGGGGTTGCCCAACTGCGCCAGCACCGAACCATCGACATATTGCACGGCAGAATGGACGACGCTCTGCGGATGGACCACTACCTGAATCATTGCGGGCGGCGCATCGAAAATCCAGCGGGCCTCGATGACCTCCAGCCCCTTGTTCATCATCGTCGCCGAATCGACGGATATCTTGCGCCCCATGACCCAATTTGGATGGGCGCAGGCCTGCTCAGGCGTAACGCTCTGCAATTCGGCCAGCGGAGTATTGCGAAAGGGGCCGCCGGAAGCGGTGAGCAGGATACGGCTGACACCACAAGCGGCCAGTCCGCGGGCAAAATCGCCCGGCAGCGACTGGAAGATTGCATTGTGCTCGCTATCGACCGGCAACAGTCTGGCCCCATGCTGGCGAACGGCATGCATGAACAACTCGCCAGCCATGACCAGAACTTCCTTGTTGGCCAGCATGACCTTCTTGCCAGCGCGGGCGGCAGCCAGGGTCGGCTCCAGTCCGGCGGCACCGACAATGGCTGCCATCACGGCATCGACTTCCGCGGACGCAGACAATTCAATCAGGGCATCGAGACCATGACGGACCTCTGTTGACAAACCGGCAGTCCGGCAACGTTTGGCCAGATCCGCGGCCAGCGGCGCATCGCGCAGTACGGCGAAGGCCGGCCGGAACTCCAGGCATTGCTCGAACAGCTTGTCCACCTGACTATGGGCGCACAGCGCATAAGCCTGGTAGCGATCAGGATGACGACGGATCACATCCAGTGTGCTGACACCGATGGAGCCGGTCGAGCCGAGAACGGTGATGTTTTGCCGGCTCATGGCTTGGCGTAGAGGAAGAAGAGCCAGAAGCCGGCAACAATCGGCAAGGTCGAGGTCAGGCTGTCGATACGGTCGAGCACGCCACCGTGCCCTGGCAGGACGTTGCTGCTGTCCTTGATGCCAGCCTTGCGCTTGAGCAGGGACTCGAACAGGTCGCCGATGATGCTCACCACGGTCACCACGAGCAAGGCGGCAATCCACAGCGGCAGCGGCATCAGGGTGGCAAAGAAGAAGTGGCCAATGATCAGGCCGTAGATGAGAACACCGACGGCAGCTCCGTAAGCGCCTTCCCGGGTCTTGCCCGGACTGATCGACGGTGCCAGCTTGTTCTTGCCGAAACGGCGGCCAGCGAAGTAGGCAGCAATGTCCGCCATCCAGACGACGGCGAAAACTGCCAGCAAGACGCCCGGCCCAAGCGCTCGCAACTGGACCATGGCCAACCACGTCGGTAACAGGACGACCGCGCCTACCAGCAGACCCGAAACACCACCGAGCGCCCATTTGCCACGCAGCCAGAATGGAATGACGAGAAACCAGAAAATCGCCGAGGCGAGATAGAGCACTTTGACCCATATCTGTTCCGGAGCAAAGCCGTCGGCACCGATGGCAGCAGGATCGGCCAGCGACAGCGCAGCGCAGATGATGGCCGTTGTCCCACCAAGCAATAAACGGGCGCTATTGCCCCAACCCAGCAAGGCACCCCACTCCCAGGCGGCGACGCCGATGAACAGGGCAATCACCAGGGCCCAGCCGGACTGCGGCAACCAGAACAGGCTGGGCAGCAGCAATGCCATCAGGGCCAGTGCCGTGATGACGCGGGTCTTAAGCATTGGGCGTTTCCGTCAGCTGTTCGCTGGTGCGTCCGAAACGCCGTTCGCGCTTCTGGAAGGAAGCGATGGCCTTGTCGAATTCGGCCTTATCGAAATCCGGCCACAGGGTCGGCGTGAAATAGAGTTCGGTATAGGCCAGCTGCCAGAGCAGGAAATTGCTGATCCGTTCCTCGCCACCCGTGCGGATGAAAAGGTCCGGCTCCGGCGCGTAACTCATCGCCAGGTAGGGCTCGAGGTCGGCCTCCGCCCAGTTCCCTGCCCGGTCGGGTTCGGTATCTGCAAGGCGGTTGACCGCCTGCATGATGTCCCAGCGCCCACCGTAATTGGCAGCGATGGTCAGCACCAGACGGTCATTGTCTGCGGTTTTTTCCTCGGCACGGCGAATCAGTTCCTGCAGATGCGGATCAAAGCGGGAGAGATCACCGACGACGCGCAAACGCACGCCGTTGCGCCCAAGCTTTTCGACTTCCTGTTCAAGCGCCTTGACGAACAGCTGCATCAGCAGGGAGACCTCTTCCTGGGGGCGTCGCCAGTTCTCTGACGAGAAGGCGAACAATGTCAGGTAGGCAATTCCGCGTTCGAGGCAGGCGCGCACCATCTCGCGCACCAGTTCGACGCCCTTGACGTGCCCGGCAACGCGCGGCAGAAAACGCTTTTTCGCCCAGCGCCCATTGCCATCCATGATCACCGCCACGTGGTGCGGGATGGCTGCAGACTCGGGAACCTGTCGCGTCGAACTGGAAAAAATTGCCATTCGGCAGGAGATCAGCGGCGGACGGCGATCAAACCTGCATCAGCTCGGCCTCTTTTTGGGCGAGCATCTTGTCGACTTCGGCGATGTATTTGTCAGTCAGTTTCTGGACGTCGTCCTGGGCACGCCGTTCGTCGTCCTCGGGAATCTCGCCCTTCTTCAGCGCATCCTTGAGGTGGGCGATGGCATCGCGGCGCAGGTTGCGGATCGCCACCTTGGCGCCTTCGCCTTCGTTCTTGACGACCTTGTTCATTTCGCGTCGACGCTCTTCGGTCAGCGCCGGCATCGGCACGCGGATCAGTTCGCCCTGCGTCGCCGGATTGAGGCCGAGATCTGAATCGCGAATGGCCTTTTCGACCTTGCCAACCATGTTCTTTTCCCAGGGCTGGACGCCGAGGGTACGGGCATCGACCAGGGTGATGTTGGCCACCTGGTTCACCGGCACTGGCGAGCCGTAATAGTCAACCTGGACATGGTCAAGGAGGCCGGTATGGGCGCGGCCGGTACGGATTTTCTGCAGGTCGTTCTTGAGTGTCTCAAGCGTCCTGACCATCTTGTGTTCGGCGTTTTTCCTGATTTCGGCAATCATCAATCTCTCCCTCAGCAATAGACCAACGTACCTTCGTCTTCACCGCAGACCACACGCTTGAGCGCGCCGGCCTTGAAGATCGAGAACACGTTGATGGGAAGTTTCTGGTCGCGGCACAGAGCAAAAGCGGTGGCATCCATGACCGCGAGATTTTGCGAGATCGCATCGTTGAAGCTGATCTTGTCGTAGCGCGTCGCCGTCGGATCCTTTTTCGGATCGGCCGTATAAATACCGTCGACCTTGGTCGCCTTGAGAACGATCTCGGCACCAATTTCCGAACCGCGCAGAGCCGCTGCGGTATCGGTCGTAAAGAAGGGGTTGCCGGTGCCAGCACCGAAAATCACCACTTTACCCTCTTCGAGATAGCGGATGGCCTTGCCGCGGATGTACGGCTCAATCACCTGCTCAATATTGAGCGCCGACTGCACGCGGGCATTCAGGCCGCACTGCCGCATCGCGTCGGACAGCGCCATGGCATTCATCACCGTGGCCAGCATGCCCATGTAATCCGCGGTGGCGCGATCCATCCCGGTGGCCGTACCGGCCATGCCACGGAAGATATTGCCACCGCCGATCACGACGCCGATCTCCACACCCAGGTCGGCGACCGCCTTGATCTCTCCGCAAATCGCCGCGATGGTCTGCGGGTTGATGCCGTAGGCGTCAGTACCCATCAGGGCCTCGCCGGAGAGTTTCAGGAGAATGCGCTTGTATTTGGGTGTGGTCATCGGCGGTTCCTTGCTGATTACTTCTTGGCGGCGGCAGCAGCAGCCTGGGCAGCGACTTCGGCAGCAAAGTCGTCGACCTTCTTCTCGATACCTTCGCCGACGATGAACAGGGCGAAGCCGGCGACGGAGGCGCCCTTTTCCTTCAGCAATTGTTCAATCGTCTGCTTGCCGTCGGCAGCCTTGACGAAGACCTGACCGAGCAGCGTGACGTCCTTCAAGTACTTCTGGACGGTGCCTTCGGCGATCTTTTCCAGCATGGCTTCCGGCTTGCCGGCTTCACGGGCCTTCTCGATGGCAACGCGACGCTCGGTGTCGAGCAGTTCGGCAGCAACACCGGAGGCATCCAGCGACTTCGGCTTGGAAGCGGCGATGTGCATGGCCAGATCCTTGCCCAGCTGCTCGTCGCCACCGACCACGTCAACCACGACACCAACCTTGGCGCCACCGTGGATGTAGGAAACCAGCTTGCCCTTGGCTTCGAAACGGACGAAACGGCGGATCGACATGTTTTCGCCGATCTTGCCAACCAGGGCGGAACGGGTCGATTCGACGGTACCTTCACCCATCGGCAAGGCCGACAGCGTGGCAACATCGGCCGGATTCTTGCCGGCGACCAGTTCGGCACAGCCGTTGGCCAGGGCGATGAATTCGTCGTTCTTGGCAACGAAGTCGGTCTCGCTGTTGACTTCGATGATGGCGCCGAGCTTGCCATCAGCGGCGATGCTGACAGCGACGATGCCTTCAGCAGCGATACGCGTGGCGGCCTTGGTCGCCTTGTTGCCGAGCTTGACGCGGAGGATTTCCTCGGCCTTGGCCATGTCGCCATCAGCCTCGGTCAGCGCCTTCTTGCATTCCATCATGGGTGCGTCGGTCTTGCCGCGCAGTTCTGCCACCATGCCTGCGGTAATTGCCGCCATACTTATTCTCCTGAGCTTGTAAAACCGGCGGGACCCGCAGGCCCCGCCGCTAAGACCTTACTGTGCGGATTCTTCCTGGACTTCGACGAACTCGTCGTCGCCGCCGGCAGCGACGATTTCCTGAACGACCTGGCTGCGGCCTTCGAGGATGGCATCGGCGACGCCACGGGCGTACAGCTGAATGGCGCGGGAAGAGTCATCGTTACCCGGGATCACGTAAGCAACGCCGTCCGGGGAATGGTTGGTATCGACCACGCCGATGACCGGAATGCCAAGCTTTTCGGCTTCGGTGATGGCAATCTTGTGGTAACCGACGTCGATGACGAAGATGGCGTCCGGCAGGCCGCCCATGTCCTTGATGCCGCCGATGGACTTCTGCAGCTTCTCCAGTTCGCGACGGAAGGTCAGCGCTTCCTTCTTCGGCATCTTTTCCAGTTCGCCGGCTTCGACGGCGATTTCCATGTCCTTCAGACGCTTGATCGAGGTCCTGACCGTCTTGAAGTTGGTCAGCATGCCGCCCAGCCAACGCTGGTCGACGAACGGTGCATTGGCACGCTGGGCTTCCTGGGCGATCAGTTCGCGCGCCTGGCGCTTGGTGCCGACGAACAGGATGTTGCCGCGATTGGCCGACAGCTTCTTCACGAAAGCCATGGCTTCGTTGTACTTGGCCAGGGTCTTTTCGAGGTTGACGATATGAATCTTGTTGCGGGCGCCGAAGATGT
>DDWF01000118.1:20549-34221 GCA_002345845.1 Betaproteobacteria bacterium UBA2293
CCAGAAACGGGTCTGGTGACCGAAATGGACACCGGCCTCCAGCATTTCACGCATGGTAACGGACATGTAAAACTCCTTAAGGGTTGGACCTCCACCCGCCGGAAACGCCCGCCATTCTTGTATTCTGGCGCGCACCCTTAATCGGCGAATGTGTGGATTTTGCTGCCGACACCGTGCCGGCAACTGTCTTCCCGCCCAGTGCGGACGGAAAAACCCGGCGATTATAGCAGCAGCCCGGCGCTACCGGAAGCTCAATAACCATTCTGCTTGAGCGCCAGCAACTGCAACATGCGCTCGAGATAGGGCTGCCAGTCCGGCATCTGCAGGCCGAAATCGTTTTCCAGATGACTGCAGTCGAGACGGGAATTGGCCGGGCGCTGTGCCGGCGTCGG
This sequence comes from Betaproteobacteria bacterium UBA2293, assembly GCA_002345845.1. Next base: position 20,942 of record DDWF01000118.1, read on the forward strand.
ATAGTCGGCGGTACCGATGGCGCGAATGGCCTCCGGCGTCAGGCGCAAATCGAAGCCATGCTTGGCATTGGCCAGCTCGACGATGGTTCGGGCAAAGGCACACCAACTGACAGGCCGCGCTGCCGCCAGATGGTAGAGCCGGCTCTCGCCAGCTTCGAGCTGAGCGCCGCGTTGCAGCATGGCCAAGACGATACCGGTGACCGTGGCAATCAGCGCCGCCGGTGTTGGCGAGCCGACCTGATCGTCGACCACGCTCAACGCTTCCTTTTCCCGCGCCAGGCGCAGGATGGTCTTGACGAAATTGCCGCAGCGCGCGCCGAACACCCAGCTGGTGCGAAAAATCAGCGAACGGCAGCCGGCTGCGCGGATCGCCGCCTCGCCGGCCAGCTTGCTCCGTCCGTAAACGCTGACCGGGCCGGTCGGGTCGCTTTCCACCCAGGGCGTGGCCTTGCTGCCGTCGTAAACGTAGTCGGTTGAATAGTGCACCAGCAGCGCGCCGCTGGCCGCCGCTTCGGTAGCCATGACGGCTGGCGCCTCGGCATTGATGCGCTGTGCCAGCCCTGGTTCGGTTTCGGCCTTGTCGACCGCGGTGTAGGCGGCGGCATTGACGATTACCGACGGCTGCACCTCGCGCAGTACGCGGCGTAACTGATCCAGATCACCGAGATCGCACTCGGCCCGCCCACAGGCCACTACCGGCCCGTGCGGTGCCAGCGAGCGTTGCAATTGCCAGCCGACCTGGCCGTCCTTGCCGAGCAGAAGAATCGTCATCGTCAGAAGTCCCGCGGAAAAGGCGGGAAGTATGCCAGTTTCCCTGCGGCGCTTTGCGAAACGGTACCCATCCTTTATCCTTGCCCATCCCCCAACGCCTTACCGGACAGCCATGAGCATCACCATCAAGACGCCCGAAGAAATCGAAAAAATGCGCGTCGCCGGACGCCTCGCCAGCGAGGTTCTCGACTATATCGAGCCCTTTGTCAAAGTGGGCGTCACCACGGAAGAGCTTGACCGCCTTTGCCACGACTACATGGTCGATGTGCAGGGCTGCATCCCTGCCCCGCTGAACTACGCGCCGTCGGGCTACAACCCCTACCCGAAATCGATCTGCACCTCGGTCAACCAGCAGGTCTGCCACGGCGTGCCGGGCGATCGCGTGCTGAAGACCGGCGACATCATCAATCTCGACATCACCACCATCAAGGACGGTTACCACGGCGACACCAGCCGCATGTTCATCGTCGGTGAAGGCTCGATCCAGGCCAAACGCCTGTGCGAGATCACCTTCGAATGCATGTGGCTGGGTATTTCGGTGGTGCGTCCCGGCGCCTACCTCGGCGACATCGGCGCCATCATCCAGAAATATGCCGAGAAGAACGGCTACTCGGTGGTCCGCGAATTCTGTGGCCACGGTATCGGCGCCAAATTTCACGAAGATCCACAAGTGTTGCACTACGGCAAGGCCGGTACCGGCCCCCGCCTGGAGCCGGGCATGATGTTCACCATCGAGCCGATGATCAACGCCGGCAAGGCCGCCATCCGCGAGATGGCCGACGGCTGGACCATCGTCACCAAGGACCGCAGCCTGTCGGCGCAGTGGGAGCACACCATTCTCGTTACCGAAACGGGTCATGAAGTGATGACCCTGTCTACCGGCTGCCGTCCCAAACCCGACTGGATCAAGTAATGGCCGTCGATGTCGCGGCGCTGCGCGCCGAAGTCAAGGCCGATCAGGCCGCGCTGCGCCAGCGCTACGAAGAAACCAACGATGCCGGCGAACTGCTGCGCCAACGCTGCGCCCATGTCGACGGCATCCTTTGCCGCCTGTGGGAAGGCCTCGACATGCCGGTCTCGGTAACGCTGGCAGCAGTGGGCGGCTATGGCCGCGGCGAGCTTTACCCGGCTTCCGACATCGACTTGCTGATCTTGCTGCCACGCCAGGCCAGTGCTGCGCTGCAGGAAAAACTCGAACGTCTGGTCGGCCATTTCTGGGACATCGGTCTGGAAATTGGCCACAGCGTGCGCACCGTCTCCGAATGCGTGGAAGAAGCCGAACGCGACATCACGGTGCAGACAGCGCTGCTCGAAGCCCGTCTGCTGACCGGCAACGCCAAGCTGTTCACCACCTTCGAACGACGCCTGCGCGGCCACCTCGATCCGCTTGATTTCTTCGAAGCCAAGCGTCTGGAGCAACAGGAACGCTACCTGCGCTTCAACGAAACACCATATAGCCTGGAGCCGAACTGCAAGGATTCGCCAGGCGGCCTGCGCGACCTCCAGGTCATTTTCTGGATCGCCCAGGCGGCCGGCTATGGCACCACCTGGGCCGACCTCGAACGCAACGGCTTCCTGACCCGCGAGGAAATGGAACACGCCGGACAATGCGAGGAATACCTGCGCCACCTGCGCATCCGTCTGCACTACGTCTCCGGACGGCGCGAGGACCGGTTGCTGTTCGACTACCAGAACCTGCTCGCCCTCGGGTTCGGCTTTGCCACGACCCCGGCGCGGCGCGCTTCGGAACAGCTGATGCAGGGTTATTACCGCAACGCCAAGGCGATAACCCTGCTCAACACCATCCTGCTGCAGAACATGGAGGCGGCGCTGTCGCCGGAAAGCCAGAAGGTGCCGCAGGTTCTCGACGACAACTTCCAGACCGTCGGCAACCTGCTCGATCTGCGCGATGAAACGCTGTTCGAGCGCCAACCCTCGGCCATCCTCGACAGCTTCCTGGTGATGCAGGAAAGCCACGAACTGCATGGCATGACGGCACGTACGCTGCGCGCCCTATGGCGGGCGCGCGAGCAAATCACTCCGGATTTCCAGAGCGACCCGGCGCAACGGGCCGCTTTTCTCCAGTTGTTCCAGAGTCCGCGCGGCGTGGTGCACGAATTCCGCCGCATGAACCAACTCGACATTCTCGGTGCCTACCTGCCGAATTTCGGCCGTATCGTCGGCCAGATGCAGCACGACCTGTTCCACGTCTATACCGTCGACCAGCACATCCTGCAGGTACTGCGCAACCTGCGCCGATTCACGATGAGCGAATTCGCCCACGAATATCCGCTGTGCTCGCGCATCATCAGCGAGTTGGATCGGCCCTGGCTGCTCTACATCGCCGCCCTCTTCCACGACATCGCCAAGGGGCGCGGCGGCGACCACTCCGAACTCGGCACCGTCGACGCCCGCGAGTTCTGCGAGCAGCACGGGCTAAGCGAGGACGATACGGAACTGGTGGTCTGGCTGGTGAAGAACCATCTGATCATGTCGCAGGTCGCCCAGAAAGAAGACCTCGGCGACCCCGAGGTCATCGGCGCCTTCGCCCGCCTGGTCGGCGATGGCCGTCATCTGGCGGCGCTTTATCTGCTGACTCACGCCGACATCCGCGGCACCAGCCCGAAGGTCTGGAATCAGTGGAAAGGCAAGCTGCTGGCCGATCTCTACTTCCAGACGCTGCATTACCTGCATCAGGGCGAAACGCCGGCGGCGCACGGTGTCATTGCCGAGCGTCAGGCCGAAGCCATGCGCCTGCTGCGCTACTTCGCCCTCTCCGACACGGTCCATGAGCGGCTGTGGAAACAGCTCGACACCGTCTATTTCCTGCGCCACTCGGCCGAGGAAATCGCCTGGCACACGCGTTCGCTGCACTACCGCATCTACAACAACCAGCCGGTCGTCCGCGCCCGCCTGCACCAGGACGGCGACAGCCTGCAGGTGATGGTCTATACCCAGGACCAGCCCGACCTGTTCGCCCGCATCGTCGGCTTCTTCGCCCGCAACGGCTACAGCATCGTCGACGCCAAGATCCACACCACGGCGCACGGCTACGCGCTCGACAGCTTCGTCGTCCTCGACATCATGGAGCGCGACAACAATCGCGAGATGGTCACCTACATCGAGCATGAACTGGAACAACGACTGATCCAGCAATTGCCGCCGGAAGTGCCATCCGCCGGCCGGCTGTCGCGTCAGGTCAAGCACTTCCCGATCAAGCCCGAAGCCGCCATCGTTGAAGATGAACGCGGTGGCAACTTCGTCCTCTCGCTGGTCGCTGCCGACCGTCCCGGCCTGCTGTATACAGTCGCCGACATCCTTGCCCACCATCGCGCCAACCTGCAAACCGCCAAGATCACCACGCTCGGCGAGCGCGCCGAAGACGTCTTCCTGATCAGCGGCGGCGACCTGCGCGAGAGCGTCAGCCGCATCCGCCTGGAGACGGAGCTGATGGAGCGGCTCAAGGTCTGAAACGGCTGGGTGGCCAGTCGAGAAAGACCATTGCCGCAGCCGTTATAAAGGTGTCGCAGACAACGGATGCCGCCACTGGCCGCCGACCGTTGATTTTCCGGCTGGCTACGACTCTTGGTGACGGTCGGCCCTTTTAGGTGAATACGAGAAAAGCAATGACCACAACGACCAGTGCCGAGCCAAGGGCATTCCACAGTAGTAGCATCCAGGCACAAACACGTAGCAGGCCGACGTTGCCCAAGGATTTAATCGCTGGATAAAGGCCGCTCATCCAACCGCTTGCAGCGATCATGAACATTTCGACCAGACAGCCAACGTAAGGTGCTGAGCATCTGGGTGGCCGGGCTTCGCCGAGGTAGAGTGCTCCCGCTACGCCGCCAATACCTAGCAGTACCGAGAGGGCTAGCCAAAGTTGCGGAATTAAAAATGCCGGCATGGAGAATGGCGCATAGCTTGGCATGTCTTTCAAACGCCAACGGAGCGAACGATCCTTTTCTTCTGCAGCGACTCCGTCTCGACATTCCTTTGTTCGGATGAGGTCAGCACTTCATCCATCAGACGGCGGATCAAATCGACAGGGCGATTTTCGTGCACCAAGGAGAATCGCGAGCTGGCCCAGGTAGCAGGGCTGAGCAGAACACCGATCACCAGTGCTCGGCGCTTATATTTAAACATCATCCTGCTGCTCCCGGGCGCAGACGGATGGAATCGACGATCTCGTCCCACAGGGCCAGCGCCTCATCGTCATCCTTGAACGAGCTAGGACCGGCAGCCTCGGGATCCTGGATACCGTCGGTCAGTTCGGCGATCAGATAAGGTTCAGCCAGCGAATTGGCCTTGCCGGGCGCTTCCCATTTGAAACCGTAGTTACGGCGATTGTTCTGGTTGGCGGCCATGAGGATTTCGTCACCTTCGATCAGTCCGACCGAGCGTGCCCGGTTGCGCAGGGTCGATCGGCCGGTCAGCACACTGGCCAGAAAGCCCGTAGCCCCGCCCGCCCGCTCGCGCAAGCCCGGTTTGACCATGCGCCGGGCAAAGCCATACATGACGAAATTGACGTCCGGCTTGCCGGCAAACTGGACGCTCAGGGACCAGTTTTCCAGGTTGAAACGTTTGTCCGCCAACATCACATCGCCTGTAACAAACCCAATGCCCTCAGGGATCTCTCCAGGCCTGAGTTCTTGCCACTCTTGGCTGAACTCGTTCCGTAAGTTCAAAGCGCTTTGCCATTTATCAGGACCAACCGCACCTGAGTACTTGATTGCCTTGGTACCGACTAAAAAGTAAGTATCGAAAATGTGAAGAGCTTCCGAATAGGGGGATTTCCAAGAAATCAGCGTTACCGATCCATTGGGATGCTTCATCCGCTCAATCAACATTGAACCTTTTCTGTCGTGTTGAGCTTTCACAAGTTCAGTCTCCCGCATATCCACAATATTTTGGAAATGCTGTTGGCTTCTGATTTGCAATCGTTCCACCTTGACTTCGTTGATCGTGTAGGTCTCGTGCAGCTTGGCGCTGGCGGGCAGATTGACTAGGTGGCGGCCAATGGCCCGAGTGATCCAGTCGGGTTTCATGCGGACTCCTTCTTATGCCAGTTGGCGTTCTGGGCAATTTTGACAATGGCGTAGAGGGTGGCATACAAGGCCCTCGGGTCGTTGTAGTTCCCTTGATGGTCATAGCCGAATTCAGTATTGTGCCGGCCAGGGTGGCTTTGCCCGTGGCCGAAGATCAGTTCGACCCCCGGTTTGCTACCCGGCGCGGACCCCGCCTGCCAGGGCACCGTACCATCGCCAGGCGAATCGGGGCCGGCGATGCTGAGGCGGGTTCCGTTGGAAAGCCTGATTCCGCCATTCTGGTTGTCCTTCTCCAGGGTCAAGCCTTGCTGGGGAACCAGAGAGCCTCCGCTGCCCTCCCAGACCACCTGACCGTAGGAATAGTGGTTCTTGTCGGCCATCAGGCCGGAGTTCAGGACGCCGCCTCGTTTGCTTTTTTCCCCCCGCATGCCTTGGTCACCATAGTGCACGTAGGTCGGGGATTTGTATTTACCTTGGATGGCTCTGTGAAATTGTTGTACCGAATCAATAAGATCGTCGAGAAACTGGCGCGGACTTGTGTCTCCAGGCATCGACTCTAGTGATGTGCTTGCCGGCGCACTCTCTCCTCCTGCAGGATTCATCAACCCCTCGTTCTCCCTAGGTACCAAGCCATACCAAGCCGGTGACTTGTAAATTTCACCATAAGGATCGCCGTTCTGCGGCAGGGTGAGGCCGATGCCCGTGTCCTGATTTTCCGGCATCGCTTTGTCGCGTACCCTTAGCCAAGCCTTGCCATCGTTGTAGTCGGCGGTGGGTAGGAGTTCCATGCCACCCTGAGCCTGGGTCAGGATGGCGGTCAGGTCGGCCGCGTTGCGCCCAAGGAAGAGTTGTTCAATGCCTTCTGCCCCGGCACGCATCCGTTTGTAGGTGTCTGGTGCACCGGTGGCCGGCTGGACGCCGTGCGAGACACCTAGAACCTTGTCGCACTGATGGATTTCGGTCAGTGAGCGGCTGACCAATCCGCCCATGGAGTGCGTGACGACGATGATTTTTTCAGCCAATGGCCTGACGGGCTTTGTCCGCTTCATCCGGCATGGCTGATCGTCTTTCGTTTCTACTTTGACTTCCTTGCCTTCGTTGTAATACGGGAGGATGACCTTCTCGATGTAATCCCGTATCGCCGCGCCGGAATCGCGATTGCTTTTCAGCCAGTTGTAGCCGCCGCCCCAGACATCAAACTGGTAATTGGCGGCATGCAGGATTTCTTCGCGGCTCAGCGCCGCGCCACTTGCCGCCCCCCATTCGGTGGGTGGCTCCTGCCCCTCATTTCCAGCCCAGGCACGCAGATCAGCTTCGCAGGTCGCTGTATTGAATTTGGCGAGTTCGTTCAGATTGAACTGGAGTTTGGCCATAACCGGATGGTAACTGGTGCGCAGCACCGTCCCCCAGTTCCTGGCGCGGAGAACGTTTTCGGGCAGCCCGCTGTCTCCCTCGCTGATTGACCCCCGTGGATCGACCTCGGCATCGGCAGTATTGAGTTCTTTAGCCCGTTGTTCGGTGCTTTTGAAGAGATATTCAAACAGTTGGCCGATGGCATTTGCGGCGCCACGGCCATCCATGTTGGGTGGTCGCCAGGCGATGGTTGTGCTGCCTAGCTTTTTGAGGTTCGTTCCCATGATGCCGGGAATGAAGAGCACGGGGATGATGCAGGGTTTGCCCAGAATCACCTTGTCGCGCTGATCGTCCGCTGGTGTCAGCGTGGCTCTGGTAACTTGGTCACCATCAGCCGTGGATACGGTGGTGTGATAAAGCGGGCTTTGGGCAATGCTCATGATTACGGTGTTCCCATCTTATTCAGCCAATGATCCGGATATCGATCATTTCGAGAAACTCGCTTTTCTGGACTGGCGTCTTGCCGCTGGCATCGGTCTTGATCCTGAGCCGGCCACCATCCATGCGGGTGAGCTCTACCGTGCAGTTGGCCAGTGGCTCGCCTGTTGATTCGTTGCGCAGGATATAAGGGTCATCGAAACTCGTCGTTGGCCACGTATTCATCTCCCGGGAAAGCGAGGTCGGCCCACTAAATTTCTTCTTGTTCGCATGCACCGTAATCACCCCCGGGCACTGCACGGTAATCCCGCCGTCGATGGTGATTGACGCCCCGCCCTCCACCGCCAGATGAATCTTCTTCGCCGCCGCGAAGTCGATGTTTGCGCTGACACTGACCAGTTTCAGTTCCTGCTTCGCCTGAAACTTCATCTCATCGCTCTGCGCCTGCAGGTCGACATCATCCTTGGCGGCGATCAGGCGGATGCCGCAGTTGCCGGTGCCGGGTTCGATGGCCCCGGCCACCAGGCCGATGGCCTGGCCGGTGTGGATGCGGGTTTTGCCGGCGATGGCGAAGTTACTGTCCTGCCCACTCATGAAAGTGGTGCATTCGCCATTGGCGAATTGCAGGTTCTGCCCGGCGACGGTGGCGAAGTCGCCACGGGCGGCCTGGATCAGGGCCGGGTCGGTCAGGTGGGGGAGTTTGCCGTTGCCGGTGGCAATCTTCTTCTCCCCTGCATCGGCCATCGCCTGGGTCTCGTCGGCCCCCTCGACCATGCCGCTGGCGACGATATGCAGGGCCTTGAGCGGCGCGGCTTTGTCGTCGATGGTGCTCTTCTCGGCGCCGAGGCTGCCGATGGCGACGGCGAGTTTCACCGTCTGGTGGGTGCCGGCGGCCTTGGACAGGGTGCCGGCCAGGGTGTCGGCCTGCTTGAGCAGCGCCATGGCCGGGGCCATGTCACCCGCCGGGGCGCCCGGGTTGGCGTTGGGCCAGGTGCTCATGATCAGGCCACGACCGGCGCGCAGGGCGCCCCAGGCGTCGGTGCGCAGTTCGCCACCGGTGCCGCGGAAGCTACCACGGTAGTTGTCGGCCTGGTGGATCAGATGGCCGAGGTTGAGTTCGCTGGCGTGCTGGGTGGATTTGAGCTGCAGTCGCTGCTGCTGGTCGGCGTCGTCCATGACCAACTGGTTGAAGCCGCTGCCGCCGAATTCCTTGCTCTTGAACCCGGAGAGGGCATCGGCATGGCGATGGCTCTCGGCCGCTGCGCCATGCCAGGCCGGGCTGTGGCCGCCAGCGAGGTTGCCCTGGCCGCTGGAGCGATGATCGGTGGCCGGGTCAAATACCCCGGTATCGGTTTCACCCGGGTTGCCGCCCGGGGTGGCGGCGACGCCGCCTTCGCCGCGGCCGTTGTAGAGGGCGCCGAGGACATAGGGGCGATCGATGTCGCCGGCGAGGAAATTGACCAGGACTTCCTGGCCGATTCTCGGCAGCAGTTGCCAGCCCATGCCGGCGCCGGCCTGACGCTGGATGACGCGGACCCAGGTGGAATCCTGGTCTTCGCGTGAATCGCCTTGCTGCCAGTGGTAGCGGATCTTGATGCGACCGAATTGGTCGCACCAGATCTCGTCGGCACCGTTGGCCGTGCTTTCGCCATTGGGGCCGACGACGATGGCGCTCATCGGGCCGGGAGCGGTGGGCCGGGGGTTGAGGCGGGCGCCGGTGTCGTCGACCAGTTGTGGCCGCCAGGGGGTTTCCGCCAGCAGGGCGTCGAAGCTGTTGGCATAGCCGCGTTCAAGGGCCAGGTTGAGCAGGTCGGCGGCGGGGGACTCGCCGGCGCAGATGACATCGGGCAGCTCGTCCTCATCCAGTTCCCGGAAAAATCCCCCGAAGGGCCGCGCTTGCAGGCGCTCGGCAAGACTTTGCCGGCTGGCGGCGGTGAGGTTGTTGATGCCGACGTGGCTGACGGCGGTGATGGTGTAGGCCACAGGGGCTGGCTGCGCGGCCTCCGGATCGTTCGGCAGGCCGACCAGGGCGAGCCGGGTGCCGGCGCTCAGGGTTCTGACTGTGCCGCGACCGAGCCAGGTCCAGGCGCGGGCTTCGCAGGCTTCCATGGCCAGCCGGGCGTAGCGTTCGGCTTCGGCTGCGCTGGCGAAGGCGTAGGGGCCGGCGTCGTCGTAGGACTCCAGGCGGCGGCTGTGCGCACCGGCGAAGGCCTGGGTGGTCGGCACGCTGCCAACGACGGTCTTCTTGGCCTTGTAGTCCCAGGCGAGGAAGGTGGTCAGGCCACCGCTCAGGCGCAGGTGTTGGCCGAAGGCGATCACGCTGTCCTGCTCTTCCTGGGAATCGGCACGATGAAAGCGGATGCCGCCGCTGGTGGCGGAGAGTTGATCTTCCGGCAGGCTGCGACTGTCTGCGAAGATGATGACGCGATGTCCGCCGGGCGCTTCGTCATCGGCTTCGAGGCGCCAGCCGAGGCCCTCTTCAACAAGCAGGCGCGAGATGAAACTCAGGTCGTCTTCGTTGTACTGGACACAATAGCTGCGCGGCCGGGTGTCGGCCAGGAAGGCGTCGACTTCTTCGCTCCACTGCCAGGCGGCGATCTGGGCGTAGTCGGCGAGGACGCTTTCGACGATGTGCACCACGGTCTTCTCCTGGAAAACCCGGTGGTGGCGACCACGCGACAACAGCCAGAGCCAGGGGACGACGGTCAGCCGGTAGCGGGCGAAACCGCCGTCGGCGCCGAGCGTGATGACGCGGCGGACGTAGCCGCTGCGCTGGTGCCGCCCGCCATCAGCGAGCGTCGTGGTGAGGGTGAGGGCGCGGCCGATCAGGTCGTCATCGGGGATGAAGGCATCGGTGGAGAGCAGGTCGATGACGTACTCAAAGCCGCCGGAAAGGGCTTCACGCCCCCACCAGCATTCGACCGCCAGGTCCGGTCCGTTGTCGTCTTGCCAGGTCAGGGAATAGAGGCGCGTGTCGCTGGTAAACAATGTGCTGATCGATTGCAGCATGGCGCGGCTCCTGGGTGACGGACGGACCCGCGATTATCCATTAGGCATTAATCGATGACAATGGAAATGTGCAGTAACCAGCCCACGGAGAGCGCTCGGCGGCAGCGGCTATAATTCCTCCCCGCCCTCCTCCAACTTGCCCCCAGTGTCCGCTGCCCCGCTGCTGCCCCGTTCCTTTCTCCAAGCCCTGCCGAAACCCGGCCACCGTATCGACCTGCCGCCGTTGGCCGGTTCTGGCGATGCGCTGAATCTGGCCGAAATCGCCACGAACGGCGGCGGCCAATTGCTTGCCGTGGTCACCGCTAGTGCCGCCGACGCCCAGCGCCTGCTCGAGGAAATCCCCTGGTTCGCCCCGCAACTGCGCGTGCGCCTGCTGCCGGACTGGGAAACCCTGCCCTACGATCATTTCTCACCGCACCAGGACCTCATTTCCGAGCGCCTGGCCACCTTGTGGGCAGCCTTGCAGGGCGAACTCGACATCCTGCTGGTCCCGGCATCGACTGCCGTCAACCGGCTGGCGCCGCCGGAATTCATGGCCGCCTATACCTTCGAGTTCAAGAAAAGCCAGAAACTCGACGCCGAGAAATTCCGCGCCCAGGTCACCCTGGCCGGCTACGCCCATGTCACCCAGGTGGTGTCGCCCGGCGAATACTCGATCCGCGGCGGCCTGATCGACCTGTTCCCGATGGGCTCGCAGCTGCCCTACCGGCTCGACCTGTTCGACGACGAGATCGAAAGCATCAAGACCTTCGACGTCGATACCCAGCGCACCGTCTATCCGGTGCCGGAAGTCCGCCTGCTGCCGGCGCGCGAATTCCCGATGGACGACAAGGGCCGCACGCATTTCCGCCAGGCCTTCCGCGAGCGCTTCGACGGCGACCCAGCCAAGTCCGGCATCTACAAGGACATCTCCACCGGCATCGCCAGCGCCGGCATCGAGTACTACCTGCCGCTGTTCTTCGACGAAACAGCGAGCATCTTCGACTACCTGCCCAAGGATGCCGTCTTCGTCACGCATGGCGATGCCCCGGCCGCCATCGCCGCCTTCTGGAACGACACCCGCTCGCGCTACACGCTGCTGCAGGGCGACAAGGCCCGGCCGCTGCTGGCGCCGGATGAGCTGTTCCTCAGCGACGAGGCCTTCTTCACCGCCGCCAAGCGCTATGCCCGCCTGGCCCTGCCCGGCCGCCACGAAGCCGCCAATGGCAAACTACCCAATGTCGCCGTCGACCGCCGGGCGGAAGACCCGCTGGGTGCGCTGAAAAACCATCTGGCCAGCTACCCCGGCCGCGTGCTGCTGGTCGCCGAAACCGCCGGCCGGCGCGAAACGCTGGCGGCGATGTTCGCCGAGCACGGCCTGAAGCCGGCGGCCACCACCGATCTGGGCGCCTTCGTCGCTGGCGACACGCGCCTGGCGCTGGGCATCGGCCCGCTGCAGGCAGGCTTCGCCCTTGATGGCATCGCCTTCATTACCGAAACCGAACTGTTCGCCGGCTCGCCCCGCCGCACCCGGCGCGAGGCGGCCAAGAAGGCAAGCTTCGATAACTGGCTGAAGGATCTGACCGAGCTCAAGGTCGGCGACCCGGTGGTGCACGAAAGCCACGGCATCGGCCGCTACCAGGGCTTGGTGCGCATGGACCTCGGCCTCGGCGAGCAGGAATTCCTCGAACTGCACTACGCCAACGACGCCAAGCTGTTCGTGCCGGTGGCGCAGTTGCACGTGATCTCCCGTTACTCCGGCGCCGATCCGGAAGCGGCACCACTGCACACCCTCGGTTCCGGCCAGTGGGAAAAAGCCAAGCGCAAGGCTGCCGAGCAGGCGCGCGACACCGCTGCCGAACTGCTGGCGCTGTATGCCGCCCGCGCCGCCCGCCAGGGCCATGCCTTCGCCTTCAAGGAGAGTGATTACGAAGCCTTCGCCGATGGCTTCGGCTTCGAGGAAACCCACGACCAGGCCACGGCCATCGCTGCCGTCATCGACGACATGCGCTCCGGCAAACCGATGGACCGCCTGGTCTGCGGCGACGTCGGCTTCGGCAAGACCGAAGTCGCGCTGCGTGCCGCCTTCTGCGCCGTCGCCGGCGGCAAGCAGGTGGCCGTACTGTGCCCGACCACCCTGCTCTGCGAACAGCATTACCAGACCTTCGCCGACCGCTTCGCCGACTGGCCGGTGCGCATCGCCGAAATCTCCCGCTTCAAGACCGCCAAGGAATCGGCGCAGGCGCTGCAGGAACTGGCCGAGGGCAAGATCGACATCATCATCGGCACCCACAAACTGATCGGCAAGGAGGTCAAGTTTAGTCGCCTGGGCTTGGTCGTCATCGACGAGGAACACCGCTTCGGTGTGCGCCAGAAGGAAACCCTGAAGGCCATGCGCGCTGAAGTCGACGTGCTGACCCTGACGGCGACGCCGATCCCGCGCACGCTGGCGATGAGCATGGAAGGCCTGCGCGATTTCTCGGTAATCGCCACGGCACCGCAGAAGCGGCTGGCGATCAAGACCTTCGTCAGCAAGTTCTCCGACGGCATCATCCGCGAAGCCGTGTTGCGCGAACTCAAACGCGGCGGCCAGGTGTACTTCCTGCACAACGAAGTCGACACCATCGACAACATGCGCGAGAAGCTGGAAAAACTGGTGCCCGAGGCGCGCATCGTCATCGG
>DDWF01000118.1:34279-78484 GCA_002345845.1 Betaproteobacteria bacterium UBA2293
CCGGCATCGACAACCCGCACGCCAACACCATCCTGATCAACCGCTCGGAAAAATTCGGCCTCGCCCAGTTGCACCAGTTGCGCGGCCGCGTCGGCCGTTCGCACCACCAGGCCTACGCCTACCTGCTGGTGCAGGACGAAAAGGCGCTGACCAAGCAGGCGAAGATGCGCCTCGAAGCCATCCAGGCCATGGAAGAACTCGGCTCCGGCTTCTTCCTCGCCATGCACGACCTGGAAATCCGCGGCGCTGGCGAGGTGCTCGGCGACAACCAGTCGGGCGAGATGCAGGAAGTCGGCTTCAACATGTACGCCGAGATGCTCAACCGCGCCGTCGCCCACCTGAAACAGGGCAAGGTCATCGACACCATTGACCTCACACAGCCGATCGGCGTCAGCGGCGAGATCAACCTGCGCACCCCGGCCCTGCTGCCCGACGCCTATTGCCCCGACGTGCACGAACGTCTGACGCTGTACAAGCGCCTGGCCAACTGCGAAACCGCCGAAGACATCGACGCCCTGCAGGAAGAACTGATCGACCGCTTCGGCGAACTGCCGCTGCAGGCCCAGTCGCTGCTCGCCACGCACCGCCTGCGCCTGCTGGTCAAGCCGCTGCTGGTCGCCAAGCTCGACGCCACCAACGACCAGATCACCATCCAGTTCAGTCCGGAATTCACCAAGAATCCGCCCATCGAGCCGATCAAGATCATCAACCTGATCCAGAAAAACCGCAGCTACAAGCTAGCCGGACAGGATAAAATTTCCCTCCTTCGCCACTGCCCGACCCTGAACGACAAGGTCGCCGCAGTCAAAGACATGATTCGCCAGCTGAGTAACTGACCATGACCGCACACATCGAAAACATCAACGTAACCGCCTTCGACGAAATGCCGACGCCGGAAGAAATCCATGCCCGTCTGCCGCTGTCGGCCAAGGCCGAGAAGACGGTCACCCACGGTCGCCACCTGCTGCGCAACATTCTCGACCGCAAGGATCACCGCCTGTTCGTCGTCGTCGGCCCGTGCTCCATCCACGACCCCGTCGCCGGCCTCGACTACGCCCGCCGCCTGAAGAAACTCTCCGAGGAAGTCGGCGACACGCTGCAACTGATCATGCGCGTCTACTTCGAGAAACCGCGCACCACCGTCGGCTGGAAGGGCTACATCAACGACCCGTACATGGACGACAGCTTCCGCATCGACGTCGGCATGGCCAAGGCCCGCGAATTCCTGCTGCAGGTCGCCGAAATCGGCCTGCCCACCGGCACCGAAGCGCTCGACCCCAACTCGCCGCAATACTACGGCGACCTCATCACCTGGACCGCCATCGGCGCCCGCACCACCGAATCGCAGACCCACCGCGAAATGTCCTCCGGGCTATCGACCCCGGTCGGCTTCAAGAACGGCACCAGCGGCGACCTCGGCGTCGCCGTCAACGCCATCCTCTCCGCCTCCAAGCCGCACTCCTTCCTCGGCCTGACCAGCCAGGGCCGCGTCGCCGTCGTCCGCACCAAGGGCAATAGCTACGGCCACATCGTCCTGCGCGGCGGCGACGGCCGGCCGAACTACGACACCGTCTCCATCGCCATGGTCGAACAGGCCCTCGACAAGGCCAAGCTGCCGCACAACATCGTCGTCGACTGCTCGCACGCCAACAGCTTCAAGAAGCCGGAACTGCAACCGCTGGTCATGGCCGACATCGTCAACCAGGTCCGCCTCGGCAACAAATCGCTGCTCGGCGTGATGATCGAATCCAACATCGAAGCCGGCAACCAGTCCATCCCCGCCGATCTCAGCCAGTTGAAATACGGCTGCTCGGTGACCGACGGCTGCGTCGACTGGAATACCACCGAGAAGATGATCCGCGATGCGGCGGTGCTGCTGCGGGATGTGCTGCCGGAACGGGTGTAAAAACGGGCGCCGGGGATACCAATTGATGGATAGCCGGCGCTATCCAGTATTGGAAATGAATGTCCAGATATGGCTATAAATTGCCGTATCTGGACATTTTGATTTGATGGCTGCTTCACGTTATGCATCTTTGATGGTAGCGGAGTCTGATTTTGAAAAATAGAAAGTCACCTGTTGGCCAGTACATAATTGAAGGGATTGGTGATACGGATGACGCCTATGAGTATGTTGAAGAACTGCTCCCTCTGATTGGCGAGGTGGTTTTGTTTTTTAACTCATTGGAATCTGATATCGACCACCTGATTTGCGAAGATATATCTGATAGAACCGATCGCAAGGGATTGCTGGTTCTTCATAACATGATGTATGGCACAAAGGTAGATTTGTACGAACGTTTTAAAAGTGAAGAACTTCGTATTTGCGGTTGGAGCTTGCCTTCATTTAACGATCTTATTTCTAATCTAAGAGAGTGCGGCACTCTTAGAAATCGGGTCGTACACGCCAACTGGCAATATACAAATGATGAAGGCTATACCCATGTTCGATTTAAAATGGGCAATGAAGGGTTGGAGCATGAACTTCTTCAATTCTCAGTTGAATCTCTTGAGCAAATAATCCAGAAAATTATTGATGCTAGAGAAGCTATTGAGAAATTTGAAGAAGAGCTACAGGAAAAGCACTATGAGTGACAAAGGGATATCGAAAAAAGGCGAGAAAATAGAGATGCATAACAAAGCCATCAACGATCAGCCCAACTGCGTTGGGCTTGGACCTTCGCTGCTACGCAGCTTCGGCCCGTTACAGCGGCGTTAGGTACCCAAAAATCACGAGGATCACCATGCTCGAATTTGTCATTGAGAAACTCATCGCATTACTTGGCCCAATTGCAACCCTCTCCAAAGAGAAGCGAGAGTTGAAAGACAACGCATTGCACTCTGTAGTGACAGCTCTTCGAGAAACACAGCTGTATTACCGCGATCTTGGAAAGGGCAAGGATCGCAGCATGGATATAGAAGCTAAATTGGCGAAATATTGGTCTGCCGCAGCGATTCCTTTAAGGCACATCGACGAGGAACTCGCCATGGCCTGCGAGCACAAAGCCGAATATTGGGTGAACCCGGAGCAATGGTCTGACGAAGAAATTGTCAGGCTTGGCATCAAGCTCGAAGACGTTGAGCAGGCATATCGCAATATTGCAATGCCAAAGTTCTCAAAAGCCGGACGTGTAGCCCGTACCTAACATGGCGCTCAAGAATCCAAAGGGGTCAGAGTGATTTAGTTCGACAAGCAAAAATCTCCAACCCCTTTTGAGCACACTTGAACCATTCTTACCTGCTATAGCTACTGAAAAGACACCATGCCCTACGTCAATATCAAGATCACAAAAGAAGGAGCAACCCCAGAGCAGAAGGCACGCCTGATCCAGGGCGTCACCCAACTTCTGGTCGACGTCCTTGGCAAGAACCCGAAAACTACCGTAGTCGTCATCGATGAGGTCGACACCGACAACTGGGGGGTTGGTGGCGAGTCGATCACCGTTCGCCGGGCGCGGGGGGAATAAACCCCTCTTGCTTCGTTTTTCCCGATAACAGCCAAACACACGAACCCTCGCCGCTCGGCCGGCGACATGCACGACAACCTGAACTCCGACAGCACACCATGAACCTCATCATCCAGGGCGGCGCCCTCCCCACCTTCCTTCTTGAACGACTCGTTGCCGCAACCGGCGCCAAGGCTGTCGAGCCCCGCCCACCGCAAGTGGTACGGCTGCGTGGGGCGAGCCGCACGGTCGAATTCGAGGCGCTAATTCCGCTGATCGAAGCCGAGAAGCTGGACTGGGCTTTCGTGCAGGACAGCCACAAGCTGAGCGATTTCGGCCTGATCTGCTTCGATATGGATTCGACGCTGATCACCATCGAGTGCATCGACGAACTGGCCGACTTCGCCGGCAAGAAGGCGGAGGTGTCGGCGGTGACCGAGGCGGCCATGCGCGGCGAGATCGACTATCGCGAAAGCCTGCGCCGGCGGCTGGCACTGCTGGCGGGCCTCGATGCCCGGGTGCTGGCGCGTGTTTTCGGTGAACGCCTGCTGCTTTCGCTGGGCGCCCGTGAACTGCTCGAAGCCTGCCAGAACGCGGGCCTGCGCACGGCGATCCTGTCCGGCGGCTTTACCTATTTCACCGAGCGCCTGCGCATCGAACTCGGTTTCGATTTCGCCACCTCGAACGAGCTGGAGATTTCCGGCGGCAAGCTGACCGGCCGGGTGGTCGGCGATATCGTCGATGCAGCGGCCAAGGCGCACCACCTGTGCCGCCTGCGTGACGAACTGGGCCTGCGCCAGGATCAGGTGATCGCCGTCGGCGATGGCGCCAACGATCTGGCGATGATGGCCGAGGCTGGTCTCTCCGTGGCGTTCCAGGCCAAGCCGGCGACGCGTGCCAAGGCCGACGTGGCGATCAGCTTCGGCGGCCTGGATTCGCTGCTTAATCTATTCGACTGAAAATAGCCCGTACTTGCACAAAGCCGGTGCATTCGTGCCCGGCAATGCCTGAAATAGTGGCGTAAAGACACCGAAAACTCCTATCGGCGGGGGTTTTCGGTGCTCTTGCATGGGCACATGCCTTGCTTGTACCCCCTACACATTGGGTGGCAGGAGCATGCTATGGCGAAATACAAGGGCATCGAGGTCAAGGACAACGTGCGGGCGCTGCTGCCGCACATGCCGCTGATCGAGGAATACCGCGAACGCTTGCAGACGCTGCAGGCGGTCTGGGACAACCTCAACCTGCTCGGCCAGATGTCGGGCACCACGGCCGAAATCGGCCAGACGCGCGAAGCCTTCTCCAGCCTGACCGGCGACTTGCTGAACAATCTCGCCGAGCGGACGCTGGCCAAGCGCGAACAGGAAATGAAGGCGAAGTCGCAGGTGGCGATCGACATCCTGATCCGCAACCTGTTCGAGCGCACAGCCGATATCGGCTTTCTCAGCACCGACGACGTGATCCGCCGTTTCGCCGCCCGGCCCGGCGAACCTTCTGCATTGCAGCAGCGTTTCCGCGAATACGTCCGCAAGTATTCGGTGTACGAGGATGTCGTGCTGCTCTCGCCGCAAGGTGAAATCCTGGTCCGCCTCGGGCCGGATGGCGGCAGCACGCACATCCGCGATGCCTGGGTGCGCGAAGCGCTGAGCACCCAGGCCGCCTACGTCGAGGCCTACTCCCCTTCCGCTCTCTTCCCCGAGCGCCCCCGGTCGCTGATCTACGCTTACCGGATCACCGCGCCGAGCGGCGAGACGCTCGGCGTGCTGGCCCTGTGCTTCCGTTTTGCCGATGAAATGCAGCGCATCTTTGCCGAGCTGTCGCAGGCCGACGATCCCGGGGTCATCGCCCTGCTCGACGGCGACGGCCAGGTCATCGCCAGCAGCGACCGCTGGCAAATTCCGCTCGGCGCCGAACTGAGCCTGCCTTCCAACGCGTTGCAGCGCCTGCGCTTTGCCGGCCGCAGCTACCTGGCTTTTGCCAGCGACACCCAGGGCTACCAGGGTTACCTCGGCCCCGGCTGGCGCGGCCTGGTGATGATGCCGGTCGCCCAGGCCTTTGAAACCCAGGCCGACAACCAGCTCGATGACATCGCGCCCAGCCTGGTCGCTTCGGCCATCTCGGGCGGCCGCGCCTTTCCCGAAGCGCTGCAGGCCATTCCGCACCAGGCCGCGGCCATCCAGCGCGACCTGAGCCGGGCGGTGTGGAACGGCACGGTCCGCCAGAGCGTGTCGTCGGCTTCGATCAATGCCAGCTTTTCCAAGATCCTGCTGTGGGAGATCAGCCGCATCGGCATGAGCATGCGCGAGGTTTTTTCCAGTTCGATCGGCAACCTGCAGGCCACGGTGCTCTCCTCGGTGCTGGCCGACAGCCAGTTCCTCGCCGCGCTGGCCATCGACATCATGGACCGCAATCTCTACGAGCGCGCCAACGACTGCCGCTGGTGGGCCCTCGACGCGAGCATTCGCCGGCTGATGGAAACGGGCCAGGAAGACAAGCGCCAGGCGGGCCTGGAAACGGTGATCCGCTACATCAACCGCCTGTACACCGTGTACGACAACATCGTGCTCTTCGATACGGCCGGCCAGGTCTGCGCCGTTGCCAATCCAGCCTATGCCGAACTGGTCGGCAGCAAGCTCGACGAACCCTGGGTCGCGGCCTGCCTCGGACTGCGCGACAGCCAGAGCTACACGGTCTCCGGTTTCACGCGCACCGGCCTGTATGCCGGGCGACCGACCTATGTCTATCTGGCGGCGCTGCGCTCGGCCGATGACAATCGCGTCACCGGCGGCATCGCCATCGTCTTCGATGCCGAGCCGCAATTTGCCGCCATGCTGCGCGATGCGCTGCCCAGGGAGGCCAGCGGCGAGGCCGTCGCCGACAGTTTTGCGGTTTTTGTCGATGGTCAATCGACAATCATCGCCGCGAGTCACAGTGCTTATCCGGTCGGCAGCACCCTGGCGCTCCCCGGCGAACTCCTGAATCCGCCAGCCACTGGCTGCTCTCGTTTGATCAACCTGAATGGCCAGGTGATGGCCGCCGGCGCCCGACGCTCATCGGGTTATCGCGAGTACAAGGGGGCTGAGGACGACTACCGCAACGACGTCACTGCAGTCGTTTTCGTGCCGCTGGGCGAATACCGGCCGGAAGCCGGCCTCTGCTGTACCGGTGGCGAGGTGGCCAGCCGGCGCTCGGTCATCCCCGCCGGGATTTCCAGTCGGGAAATCGCCACCTTCCATCTCGCCGGCCACTGGCTTGGCCTACCGGTCGGCGATGTGGTCGAGGCGATCGAAGCCAACGGTGCCGCCCGCCTGGCGAA
Source organism: Betaproteobacteria bacterium UBA2293 (assembly GCA_002345845.1). Next base: position 41,042 of record DDWF01000118.1, read on the forward strand.
TGCGCCGAAAGAGGTGTACGGCGCCCTGATTTATGGCAACGCATCGCTGCCCATCTACAACCTGCACGCCGCACTTGGCCTGGGCGATCCGGCCGGCGCCGAGGGCGGCCGCCAGGTGGTGGTCGTGCGTGGCGAAAACGGGGCCAATTTCGGCATTCTGGTCGATAGCCTGGGCGAGGTTCTCGAAGTGCCGAGTGCCGACATTGAAGATCTGTCCAACATCTACGTCGGCATCGCCGCGGTGCTCGCCTCGGTGGTCAAGACCACGCCGCAAAACGGTGGCGGCATGCTGGTCTTGCTCTCGGTTGGCAGCATGAGCCAGCATCTGCACGGCAAGCCGATACCGGCGGCGCTGACCGACTAGGTGGGCGGGTTACGCAGTTGCTCGAAGGCGGCGTTGGCCGACAGGAAAACCTGCCCGCTCAATGACGACCACAGCGCCGAGCGCTGCAGCCGGTCCTGCACCGGCCCGCGGACTTCGGCCAGGTGCAGGCGGATGCCGTGCTCGGCCAGATCCCGGTTAAGTTCGCCGAAGACGTCGACGGCGGTGGCATCCATCAGATTGACGGCGCTCATCACCAGGACCAGGTCGCGGGCTTCGGGAATCCTTTCCAGTTCCTGCTTCAGGCGCTGCTCGACGGCGCCGAGATTGCCGAAGAACAGGCGCTCGTCGATGCGGACGAAGAGCACGCCGGGAATGGTCTCCACTGCGTAGCGTTCGACATTGCGGAAATGTTCGCTACCGGGAATACGCCCGACGACGGCAATGTGCGGCGTGCTCACCCGGTAGAGCAAGGTCGCCATCGACAGCATGACGCCGAGGCCAATGCCGGTTTCCAGACCGAAGAGCAGCACCCCGCCAGCGGTGCCGAGCAGCGCCAGGGCATCGGCGCGGTCGTAGGCCCAGGCCTGGCGCAAAGCGCGCAGGTCGATCATCGAGACAGCGGCCATGATGATGGTGGCCGCCAGCACCGCCAGCGGCAGGCGGGCAAACCAGCCGGCGGCCCCGGCAACCACGGCGATCATGGCCAGCGCGGCGACGATGCTGGCCAGCGGCGTTTGCGCCCCGGCGGCGACATTGATCGCCGAACGCGACAGGCCGCCACCGACCGGCATGCCGCCGGAAAAGGCGGCGACCACGTTGGCAGCACCAAGGCCGACCAGTTCGGCATTGGCGTCGATCCGCTCACGGCGCTTGATGGCCAGCGCCTGAGCCATGGTGATGCCCTGGACCATGCCGATCAGGGTCATCAGGAAGGCCGGCACGATCAGCGCCCGCGTCGCCTCCAGGCTGGGCAGGAAGAAGTTGAGCGCCGGCAAGCCGGCCTGCAGCGAGCCGACGACAGCAACGCCGTGGACGGTGTCGAGACTGAGCTCGACGACGGCGAGTGTGCCGGCCAGCACGATCACCAGCGGCATCAGGCGGATGATGAAAGCGGCTTTCCCGTCGCCAAGGCCGGCGCGGCTCAGCCAGCCGGCCAGCCAGTAGCGAACGACGAGCAGCAGGCCGAGCGCCGCCAGGCTGATGGCCAGCGTCGGCAGATGGATCTGCCCGAGACGGCAGAGCAGATCGAAAAGCACTTCACCGCTGCTGCTGCCGACCGGCGAGACGCCAAGCAGATGCTTCAACTGGCTGATGATGATCAGCACGGCCGAACCCGAGATGAAACCGCTGACCACCGGCCGGCTCAGCAACTGCGACAGGAAGCCCAGGCGCAGCACGCCGCAGGCCAGCAGCATCACCCCTGAAAGCAGCGCCAGGGCGGCGGCCAGCACGATGTATTCGGCCGAGCCGGGCAGCGCCAGCGGGCTGAGCACGGCATAAGTCATGATGGCGGTGACCGCCACCGGCCCCACCGCCTGCACCCGGCTGCTGCCCAGCAACGCATACGCAATCGCCGGCAGAATGCTGACGTAGAGCCCGTACTGCGGCGGCAAGCCGGCCAGCAGCGCATAGGCCATGCTTTGCGGAATGACCAGGACAGCGACGATCAGCCCGGCCGTGACGTCGGCCCCGAGATGCTTCCGTGGATAAGCTTGTAACCAATGCGGGACGAGCCGGGAGATGAATGACATTAAGTGGGCGATGGCTAAACGAGGCGGCAGTATCAGCCGCCGCCTCCGCTGCCGTCAATGGCCGGGGCGTGCTTTGGTCATTCCCGCACCCCAAGGGTACTTCCTACGGGCGCATAGGCGGGGATCCAGGACGAGGCGGGGCCCCGCCTGCGCGGGGACGACGTTGTATGTTGGTTATGTGCTGAAGTGGCGCGACATCCCCGAGATGCGTAAACTCAACAGCCAGCATTTTGCGACCGGATTAAGTGTTGAAACATCGGAAAACATGGGTTCAACTCTCATAACAATGCGTACAGTGAAGCTGATTGGTTTTGGTCTGGCCCTGAGCTTGCCGGCAATGGCACTCGCGGCCTCAATTGCTCCCGTTTCTGACGAACGGGCCTTGCGCGAGGAATGTAGCGCCGTTTCCCAGGCGGAAATGCGGGATTGCCTGGCCAAGAAAGCCGAAGATAGCCGGAAGGCTCTTCAGCAAGCCGAGGAAACGGTAGCTGACACCCTTTCCAAGTGGGATGAGGACAGCAAGTTCGTCAGCCAAGCCAAAGCGAAACTTGCCAGATCAAACAAGGAATTTGCCGAGTACCGAGAGAGTCAATGTCGATTTGCCGCTTCGCTCAGTGGCGGTGGCGCCGGCAATGCGCATGAGATGCGCCGCTTGGCGTGTGCCGCGGAACTCAACAACCGACGCGCCGAGCAGCTACACGATGCTGTTTACGACATGCCGTTGAAGTAGACCGCCGAGCGCCGGCTCAGCTTTCGCCACGCAGGCGACGGATGCGTTCGGCGGTTTCCGGATGGCTGGACAGGCCATCCCAGCCCGAACCGCCCTTGCCTTCACCGCCCATGCTCGCCTCCATGCGTTCGAGCATGCTGGCCAGCGGTTCCCTGCCCCGCCCGGCGGCGACCATGACCTGGGCGGCGTAGGCGTCCGCTTCCAGCTCGAAGGCGCGTGAATAGCTCGATTCCATGGCCAGCACGGCGAGGCCGCTGGCGATGGAGGAAATGTCGCCGAGGTAGAGGCCGGCGACGAAGGAAACGACCGACGACTGGATCAGCTGGCGCAGCCCGTGATGATGGGCGACGTGAGCGAGTTCGTGGGCGACGACGCCAGTTACTTCATCGTCGTTGGAAGCCAGCGCGACCAGTTCGTCGAAAATCACCAGATCGCCGTTGGGCAGCGCGAAGGCATTGGGTCCCAGCGCCGAGGCTCGGAAATGCAGTCGGTAAGGTGGATGACCAGGGCTTGCCTTGAGCACCGCCGCCGCGTGTTCCCGCAGTTCGGCCTGGCGCGCTTCCGGCAGACGGGAAGGCTTGAGCATCTGTCCATCGAGGAAGGACAGCGTATGTTTCGAGATCGACTGGACGATGCTGTCCGGGATGCGCGGTGCCAGCACCTTGCTGGCTGCCGGCAAGCCCCAGAAGTAGGCGGCGAGTAGCGTCAGGATGGCGGCCAACAGCGCGGCGATGGCCCATGACCAGCGCGACTGCAGGCGAACAACGGCGGATTCGGCAAAGCCGGCGGCGCTCAGCCAGGCGGCGAAGGCCGCGTGGTCGGCCACTTCACAGACGGCGCCGTCGGCGAAGCGGACCAGGCGCGGGGCGCGGCCCATCGGTTCGGATATCTCGACCTGCGCCCGCCTGGCCCGTCGCTCGCCAAAGGCTCCACGGACGATGATCTCGTCGTCCTCGATCGACAGTTCGACCGCCTGCCGCTGCGGCGTTCGGCCATCGAAGAAACTGGCGGCGATAGCGCTCACAGGCCGATATCCAGATCGAACATCTCGGCGGTTTCGTCACCGAGCGCCGAGGCGGCGGTGGCTTCGGCGGCCAGGAAGTCATCAAGGCTGCCGCTGACCGCCATAGCCAGATGCTCGGCGCGGTAGCGGGCGACGCGCACGCGAGCCCAGGGAATGAACAAGCCGAGGGTGCCGATGATGGCCAGCCAGTTGACCACGGTCAGCCCGATATAACCGCCGACCGGCAAGCGGCTGACGAAGGCGTGCGGACCCAGGCTGGTGCTGTTCCAGACGGCATTGGCGGTGCGCGCCTGAACGTACGGCACAAGCAGCGCCTGGATGGAAATCAGCAGCAAGGGAATGAGCATGAAGGCCGCACCGAGGAGCATCATCAGCAGCGGGTTTTCACGGCCAGCGAAGGCGGAGATGACGACGACGATCAGGCCCACCGCAAGCAACAGCATGAGCAGCGCTGGAAAGATAAAGATGCGGTAGATGGCACCGATGGTGACCGCGCATTCGAACTGCGTCGTGCCGAAGCGCGTGTTGTCGAGGACGAATTTGCGCAATTGTCGATAGAACAGCGGGAAAGCCAGCCAGAAGGTGATCATGGCCAGCAGGCCGTAGCCGATGAAGACCTTGAACGCCTGTCGATAAGTGCCATGGAAGGAGAAGCGCAGGCCGCGATAGCTGGTGTTGTGAGCGCGGAAGCGGAAGGCCTTGACCGCAAGCCAGGGCACCACCGGCAGCAGTACCAGCAGGGCAACGCCGTAAAGCACCGGGCTGATGTTCTGGGCCGTGGACAGCCCGACGAGCAGCAGAAAGGCGACGATCCGTCCCTTGAGAATCGGTATCGGCAGGCCGTGGTAGTCGAAGCCGGAGCCATCGAGCAGCAGGTTGCGGTGGAAGTACTGCTCACGCCGAACCTTGGCCCAGGCCGAATAGATGCCGAGGGTGACGATGCTGAGTAGCAGATTGACGATCCAGATGCGGAAGTACTCGCCGCCGTCACCGGCGAAGCTGAAGTTTTTTTCGTGGATTTCGTCGGCATCGGCAGCCGGCGTGGCGGGTACCGCCGGAATCGAGGGTGGTGTCGGCGGTAGCGAATCGATAACCACCGGAGCCGGCGCGGGATTCAGCGAGGCATCGTAGGCCTGACGCGCCAGCGGATCGCCGAGGGTCGAAAAGGCCTCGTGCACCCGATCGAGCAAGGCCGGATCCGGCCTGTCCTGGGCGTTGATCCGTTCGCGGAAATGCTTGAGCTTGTGCCCATAGGCTGACTTTATTTCGGCCAGCGTCGCTTCCGGCTCGATACCGAGCACTTCGTAAAAAGTTGCTTCAAGCGCGGCCATGGTCCCCCCTGTCAGTGTTGGCGCCCGAGATATGGGCCGATTCTAGCCAAATGACCGGAACGAACAATGACGATCGGATGAACGGAAGAAATGGGGGGCGGTGCGGCGCTGCCGCTCAGTGCAGATCGACGGCGTGCTGCTTGAGGGCTTCCAGCGGCACGATCTCCAGCGCCGCCTGATTGGTCGCGTTGAGCGAAACGCGCGGTGCCTTGCCGGCCTGCCAGGCTTCCAGCCAGCGGGCGGCGCACAGGCACCAGCGCTGACCCGGCTGCAGCCCGGGAAAGTCGAATTCCGGATGCGGCGTCGACAGATCATTGCCGCGCGCCTTGGAAAACTCGAGGAATTCGGCGGTCAGGATGATGCAGACCGTGTGGCTGCCCATATCCTCTTCCGAAGTGTTGCAGCAGCCATCACGAAAGAACCCGGTCAGCGGCTGGTCGGAGCAGCTCAGTAGCGGGCCGCCGAGGACATTCAGCTGGCTGCCGCGGCCGGGAAATTCGCGGGTTTTCACGAAACCTCGTCGATCCAGGCCTGCTGGATGGCTTCCAGAATTTTCTCGCCGCAATGCTTGGGATCATCGTCGAAGCCGGGCAAGGCCATGACCCAGTCACGCAGGTCGACGAAGTTAATCTTCAGCGGATCCTTGTCCGGATGGGCATCGCTCAGTTCGATGGCGATATCGTTGATGTCGGTCCATTTCATTTGCGGTGGCCCTCCTTCGCCATGTTGATGCTGTACTTGGGAATCTCGACGACCAGAGGCGTCTTGCCGACGATGGCCTGGCAACCCAGGCGCGAATTCGGTTCCAGACCCCAGGCCTTGTCCAGCAGGTCTTCCTCTTCTTCCTCGGCCGGCTCCAACGTGTTGAAGCCTTCGCGGACGATCACGTGGCAGGTGGTGCAGGCGCAGGACATCTCGCAGGCGTGATCGAGTTCAATGTTGTTTTCGAGCAGGTTCTGACAAATGGACTTGCCCTCTTCCGCCTCAATGACGGCGCCGTCCGGGCAGTTTTCAACATGCGGCAATACGATGAGCTGCGTCATCATTCTTCTCCCATCTTGATCTCGTCGACCTTGCGGCCGGAGAGCACTTTCTTGATGCTTTGGTCCATCCGCCGATGGGCGAATTCCTGGGTTTCGAAACCGAGATCGTCCATGGCGATGTTGATCTGGCGGCGATTGTCGCCGGCTGCGGCGGCACGCAGCTTGGCAATGCTGGCGGTGATCCTGGCCGTTTCAGCCGCGTTGAGCAGATGTGGATCTTCGGCCAGTGCCGCTTCGGTGGCTTCGATCATGCGCTCGGCCTCGACCTGCGCTTCGCGCAGCGCCCGGGCCATTGCATCGTCCTTGGCATGTGCCATCGAATCCTGCAGCATGCCGGCGATTTCGTCGTCGGAGAGGCCGTAGGATGGCTTGACGGTGACGCTCGCTTCGACGCCGGTGGTCTGCTCGCGGGCGGCCACCGACAGCAGGCCGTCGGCATCAACCTGGAAGGTGACGCGGATGCGCGCCGCGCCGGCAACCATCGGCGGGATGCCGCGCAGTTCGAAACGGGCCAGCGAGCGGCAATCGGCGACCATTTCGCGCTCACCCTGGACGACCTGGATGACCATCGCCGTCTGGCCGTCCTTGAAGGTGGTGAACTCCTGGGCGCGGGCGGTCGGAATGGTGGAATTGCGCGGGATGACCTTCTCGGTCAAGCCGCCCATGGTTTCCAGGCCGAGCGACAGCGGGATGACGTCGAGCAGCAGCCAGTCGTCCTTGCCGGTCTTGTTGCCGGCCAGCAGGTTGGCCTGGGTGGCGGCGCCGAGGGCGACGACCTTGTCCGGATCGAGATTGGTCAGCGGTTCCTGGCGGAAGAAGTCGCCGACCGCTTTCTGCACCTGCGGCATGCGCGTTGCGCCGCCGACCATGACCACGCCCTTGACGTCCTCGACGCGCAAGCCGGCATCGCGCAGCGCCTTCTTGACCGGCTGCAGGGTCTTGGAGACCAGCGTCTGGGTGATCTCGGCAAAAGTGGGGACATCGAGCTTGATGTCCACCATCTCGCCGGAATTGAGGCGGGCGGTGATCGGCGCCTCCGGATTCAGGGTCAGAAATTCCTTGGCTTCACGGCAGCGCATCATCAGCAGCCGCGCATCTTCCGGCGACAGCGGCTGCAACTTGGCCTGCTCGACCGCCCAGCAATAGATGCGGTGGTCGAAATCGTCGCCGCCGAGCGCTGAATCGCCGCCGGTGGACATGACCTCGAAAACACCCTTGGTCAGCTTGAGGATCGAGATGTCGAAAGTGCCGCCACCAAGGTCATAGACGGCATAGACACCTTCCGCAGCGTTGTCGAGGCCGTAGGCGATGGCGGCCGCAGTCGGCTCATTGAGCAGGCGCAGCACGTTGAGCCCGGCCAGCCGGGCGGCATCCTTGGTGGCCTGACGCTGGGCGTCGTCGAAATAAGCCGGCACGGTGATCACGGCGCCGACCAGATCGCCGCCGAGGGCGGCTTCGGCACGTACCTTCAGACTCTTGAGGATTTCCGCCGAGACTTCGACCGGACTCTTGATGCCGGCGTGGGTTTGCAACTTGACCATGCCCGGCGCTTCGACGAAATCGTAGGGCATCGATTCGACGTGGGCGATGTCCTTGAGCCCGCGGCCCATGAAGCGCTTGACTGAAACGATGGTATGACGCGGATCGACCGCCTGGTTGCGTTGCGCCTCGAAGCCGACTTCGGTCGAGCCATCGGCGTGATAGCGCACGACGGAGGGCAGCAGCGGCCGTCCCTGCTCGTCGGCAAGACAGACGGCCATGCCGCTGCGCACCGTGGCGACCAGTGAATTGGTGGTGCCGAGGTCGATACCGACTGCCAGTTTATGTTCATGGGGTGCCGCGGATTCGCCGGGTTCGGCGATTTGAAACAGAGCCATTTTTATTCTTCCAGCGATGCCAGCGCATCGTCGATTTCGGACAGGAGTTTTTCCAGAAACATCAGCCGGCGCACCCGATCAGTGGCCAGCGCAAATTCTTTTTCGTCGTCGAGCAGACGGCCAACCTCGTCATAACGGCTATCGATGTCACCGCGCAGGCGATTGTGCAGCCGCTCCAGTTCGTGGTGATCACCACCTGCCCGCGCTTCCATCACCGCCTCGCGCCATTCCATCTGTTCCATCAGGAAATCGGCCGGCATTGCTGTGTTGTTCTCGGCCTGCAGATCGTGACCACTCAGTTCAAGCAGGTAGCGTGCCCGGCCGAGCGGCTTCTTCAGCGTCTGGTAGCCTTCGTTGACCCGCGTCGCCCATTGCATCGACAGCCGCCGCTCACCATCCGGCGCGTTGGCGAAACGATCAGGATGCACCTGCGCCTGCACGTCACGAAAACGCGAGTCGAGCTCCGACACATTCAGCCGGAAGGCCCGCGGCAATTCGAACAGGGAGAAGAAATCGGCGGTCAGGTCCAACAGTCACCTCAACATGCGGCGCTTGAAACCGCGGAAACCTCAAAGCGAAGGCGGGGCTAGGCGAACCCCGCGCAGACAGTACGTTAGTACGGAAAGCGGGGTTCAACAACGCCCTGACGAGCCGCTAAACGTTGAAAGATTCGCCGCAACCGCACTGATCCTTGACGTTCGGGTTGTTGAACTTGAAGCCCTCGTTCAACCCTTCGCGGGCAAAATCCAGTTCCATCCCCTCAAGGTAAGGCATGCTTTTGGCATCGACAATCACCTTGACGCCAGCGCTTTCGAAGACCACATCATCCTCGTTCACCTCGTCGACGAACTCCAGCTTGTAGGCCATGCCGGAACAGCCGGAGGTCCGCACGCCGAGGCGCAGGCCAATGCCCTTGCCCCGCTTGGTCAGGAAGTTGGCGACATGCTTTGCCGCCGAGTCGCTCAAGGTCACGCCCATACTCATTCTCCGTGCTTTTTCTTGTAATCCGCCACGGCTGCCTTGATGGCATCCTCGGCCAGGATCGAACAGTGGATTTTAACCGGCGGCAGGGCCAGCTCTTCGGCGATCTCGGTATTTTTGATCGACAGCGCCTGATCGACCGTCTTGCCCTTGACCCACTCGGTCACCAGCGAGGACGAGGCAATCGCCGAGCCACAACCGTAGGTCTTGAACTTGGCATCCTCGATCACGCCTGACTTGTTGACCTTGATCTGCAGTTTCATCACGTCGCCGCAGGCCGGGGCGCCGACCATGCCAGTACCAACGCCGTCGTCTTCCTTGCCGAAGGAGCCGACGTTACGCGGATTCTCATAGTGATCAATGACTTTTAAGCTATAGCTCATGTTAATTCTCCGTTAATTCAGGGTGTCTTCAGACAATTTTATTAGTGCGCAGCCCATTGGACAGTACTCAGGTCGATACCTTCCTTGTACATGTCCCACAGTGGCGAAAGGTCACGTAACTTGCCAACTTTGGTGTGCAATAACTTGATTGCATAGTCAATTTCTTCCTCGGTCGTGAACCGGCCGATGCTGAAGCGGATCGAGCTGTGCGCCAGTTCGTCGTCGCGGCCCAGTGCGCGCAGCACATAGGATGGCTCCAGGCTGGCCGAAGTACAGGCCGAGCCGGAAGAAACAGCCAGATCCTTGATCGCCATGATCATCGATTCGCCCTCGACGTAAGCGAAGCTGATATTCAGGTTGTGGGCGACGCGCCGCTCCAGATCGCCATTCACGAAAGTCGCCTCAATATCTTGAAGTCCTTTCAGAAGTTTATCTTGCAATGCTTTGATTTTAATATTTTCTTCAAGCATTTCTTCTTTGGCGAGACGGAAGGCTTCGCCCATGCCGACGATCTGGTGCGTCGCCAGCGTACCGGAGCGGAAACCGCGCTCGTGACCACCACCGTGCATCTGCGCTTCGAGACGGATGCGCGGCTTGCGACGTACATACAGCGCACCGATGCCCTTCGGGCCATAGGTCTTGTGGGCCGAGAAGCTCATCAGGTCGACCTTCAGTTTGCTCAGGTCGATCTCGACCTTGCCGGTGGCCTGCGCCGCATCGACGTGGAAGATGATGCCCTTGTCGCGACAGATTTCACCCAGTTCGGCGATCGGCTGGATGACGCCGACTTCGTTATTGACGAACATCACCGAGACGAGCACGGTATCCGGACGGATGGCAGCCTTGAAGACTTCCAGATCGAGCAGGCCATCTTCCTTGACGTCAAGATAGGTGGCCTCGAAGCCCTGGCGCTCCATTTCGCGCACGGTGTCGAGCACAGCCTTGTGCTCGGTCTTGACCGTGATGATGTGCTTGCCCTTGGTGCCGGCATAGAAATTGGCTGCGCCCTTGATGGCGAGGTTGTTGGATTCGGTAGCACCGGAGGTCCAGACGATTTCCTTGGGGTCGGCATTGACCAGCGCCGCGACCTGTTCGCGCGCTTCCTCCACCGCCGCATCGGCCACCCAGCCGAAGCTGTGCGAACGCGAGGCGGGATTACCGAAGTGTTCGCACAGATAGGGAATCATTTTTTCGGCAACGCGCGGGTCAACCGGGGTGGTCGCCGAGTAGTCCAGATAGATGGGCAGTTTCATCGTCATTCTCGCTAGGTCGGGTTGTTCAGACGGCCATTGCCGTAAGTCCCTGCAGGCGTCCGACTGTAACCTGCACGGCTTTGATGAATTGTTCAATATCGTTGACGCTATTGCTGGCACCGAGGCTGACGCGCACCGCACCGCGGGCAATATCCGGCGCCACGCCCATCGCCCGCAGTACATGCGATGGCTCCGGATTGGCACTGGAGCAGGCGGCACCACTGGCCACGGCAAAACCCTCACGATCCAGCTTGCCAACCAATGTTTCACCATCGATATCGGCAAAAGCGAAGTAGCTGGTATTCGGCAGTCGCTCGGCTTGCGCCGCAAAGACACGGGCGCCAAGGGCGACCAAGCCGGACTCCAGACGCTCGCGCATAGCCTGCAGACGTCCTGCCTGTTCGGCAAGACGTTGCGCCGCAAGTTCCGCAGCAACGCCGAAACCGACGATGGCCGGCACATTTTCCGTACCCGAACGCAGACCACGCTCGTGGCCGCCACCGGCAATCTGCGGCTGCAGCTCGACGCGCTTGTCGAGGACCAGTGCGGCCGCGCCCTTCGGGCCATTGATCTTGTGTGCCGACAGCGTCAGCGCATGTACGCCGGCGGCATTGAGCATGCGGAAATCGACGGGCAATTTGCCGAAGGCCTGCACCGCATCGCTGTGGAACCAGGCGCCGCCTGCCCGCGCTGCCGCAGCCAGGGCCGCGACATCCTGGACAACGCCGGTTTCGTTGTTGGCGAGCATCACCGAGACCAGCGCCGGCTTCAGTTGCAAAACCTGCAGATAATCCTCGTCAGCGATGCGCCCTGCCCCATCGACGGCAATTTCCCGTACAACCCAGCCTTGGCGAGCCAGTTGCGCCGCCGGCTTGAGGACACAGGGATGCTCGATGGCGCTGACGGCGATGACACCGGGCTTGCGACTGGCAGCCGCGCCCTTGACCAACAGGTTGTTGGCCTCGCTGCCGCCACTGGTGAACACGACTTCGGTCGGATGCGCCCCAACAGCTGCGGCCACCTTCTGCCGCGCCTCGTCAATTGCCTGACGGGCCCGCCGTCCGTATTCGTGACGGCTCGACGCGTTGCCGCACAGGCTTTCCAGCCAGGGCAGCATGGCCGCCAGCACGGCCGGATCAAGCGGCGTGGTGGCGTTGTGGTCGAGATAGACGGGCTGGAACATGGCAATCAGGCGGCCGCTGCGGCTTTTTCCCGGGCACCGCGCAGACGCGGTTGCGGGCCGAGGCGCTTGTCCTCGAGCACGATGGTGGACGGCTGGGCGGCCAGCTTGGCCTTCTGTCGTTCCACCAGTTCGCCCAGAGTCACCGAGGCCAGATAGTCATACATTTTGGCGTTGAGCGTGGACCACAGGTCATGGGTCATGCAGCGATGCTCGTCGTGGCAGTTCTCGCGGCCGCCGCATTGCGTGGCATCAAGCTGCTCATCGACGGCGCGGATGATTTCCGCCACCGTCAACTGGTTCAGCGGCCGGGCGATGCAGTAGCCGCCGCCAGGGCCGCGCACACTGTCCACCAGCTTGAAACGGCGCAATTTGCCGAACAGCTGTTCCAGATAAGAGAGGGAAATCTTCTGCCGCTCGCTGACACTGGCCAGTGCAACCGGCCCGTCTTCCCCGCGCAGGGCAAGATCGATCATGGCAGTTACGGCGAAACGTCCTTTGGTCGTCAAACGCATTGTTGTGCTCCGGCTAATAACCTAGTATTGCAGTCAACTATACTGAAGCCAGACAAAATCAGTCAACTATTTTGCTCAGATACTGCGGATCGAAACTGTCGGCCGCCTGCACTTCTTCATCACACTTGACACCCTGTTCACGCAGTTCGCGGAGCAACGATTCAAGTCGACGGTCAGTTTCCGCCGCATGGTCGAGCAGCCCATGGATCGCCTTGGCCAGCGGATCATCCTGATCGCCGGCGACGGCGTAGGCGGAAAAACCCATCTTCTCGGCCTGCGCTTCGCGTTGCCGCCCCTGCTCTGAGTGATCGAGAACACGTGCCGGATTGCCAACGGCCGTCGCTCCTGCCGGAACCGGCTTGGTAACAACTGCATTGGAGCCGACCTTGGCCCCGGCAGCGATGGTGATCGGCCCGAGCACCATCGCTCCGGCGCCGACAACCACGCCATTTTCCAGCGTCGGATGGCGCTTTCCCTTGTTCCACGAAGTACCGCCCAGCGTCACGCCGTGATAGAGGGTGACGTCGTCGCCAATTTCGGCCGTTTCGCCGATGACGACGCCCATGCCGTGATCGATGAAGAAGCGGCGGCCAATCTGCGCCGCCGGATGAATTTCAATGCCGGTCAGGAATCGGGCGAAATGGGCGACAAAGCGGGCCAGCCAACACAGACGCAGGCCCCACAGCCAGTGCGCCAGGCGATGCAGGATCAAGGCATGGATACCCGGATAGCAGGTCAACACTTCCCAGAACGAACGCGCCGCCGGATCGCGGTCAAAAACCGCACGAATATCTTCGCTCAATACCCGGAACATGAAGCTGCTTCTCCCTTTCGCAAAAATGGGATTTTAGAAAACTTGACTGAATTTGTCAGCTATTTTGGCAAAAAGTGCCCAGGGGAAGTGATTTATAATCGCGCTCCAGCGTTTTCTGCCCCATTTTTCTTTCCGCAATCATGCCCAAGCGCCTGCTCGCCCTCACTGCCGCCATCTCGCTGATTCTGGGCGGTTGCGCCACGCCGCCGCCAGTCGCCGAGGGCAGCACCCAAGGCAGCTACCGGCACACGGAAAATTACCTGAATTGGCTGATCGACAAGGAAATGTCGGAAAACGACATTACCGGCATCAGTATTGCCCTGGTTGATGATCAGCGGGTCGTCTGGCAAAAGGGATTCGGCCACGCCGATCTGGAAATGGGTATTCCGGCGACACCGGAAACCGTCTACCGGGCGGGTTCAATTGCCAAGGTATTCACCGCTGCGGCGACCATGCAACTGGCTGAACAAGGGCGAATAGCCATTGACCGCCCCCTGGTCGAGGCCCTCCCCGAATTCTCGATCAAGACGCGCTTCACCAATGCTGGCCCGGTCACGCCGCGCAATGTCATGACCCACCATTCCGGGCTGCCATCCAACTTCCTCAAAGGCATGTACGTGCGCGACCCGGGTCGCTACGAAACGGTCATCGAAGGCCTGCACGAGCAATATCTGACCTTTCCACCCAACTACGTGTTTTCTTATTCCAATGTCGGCATGGCGTTACTCGGTGCCACCGTGCAACGGATCAGCGGCGAACCCTTCGACCGCTACATGGAGCGCAATTTCTTCCAGCCGCTGGGCATGACCAGCAGCAGCTTCGTTTCCCGCGCCGTCACCAAGGCCTATGACAGCCATAAGGAAATCGAGGTTTTCTCGCTGCGCGACATGCCGGCCGCCAACCTGCTGAGCAATGTCGTCGATCTCAGCCAGTTCCTCAAGATGCAGTTTGCCGACGGCCGCGCCGGCGAACAGCAGATACTTTCACCGGCCAGCGTGCGGGAGATGGTGCGCGTGCAGAATGCCGGCTTTCCACTGACCTTCCAGCAATATGTCGGCCTCGGCTGGATGCTCAGCGGCATCGAAGTACCCGGCGGCGGCCCGGTAGCCAGCCACGGTGGCTCGCTGCCCGATTCGCATAGCATGATGGCCATCCTGCCCGAGCACAAACTGGGCGTCGTGGTTCTCTCCAACTCGGCGACCTCGCACGCCTCGGTCACCCGCATTGCCAGCGAAGCCCTGCGCCAGATGCTGGAAGCTAAAACCGGCATCCGTCAGGAGCCGGAAAAAGTCGTACGCGCCGCCGAACGCAAGCCAACCCCCGAGGAACTGCGTCTGTTCAATGGCCACTTCGATACGCTCGTCGGCCTGGCCAAGGTGTCCACGGAAGATGGCAGCATCGACGCCCAGGCCGTCGGCCACCATTTCCGCCTGGTACCGCACGAAGATGGCCTGTTCAGCCTAAAGTACAAGCTGTTTGGTCTGCTGCCCGTACGTGTCGGCGCCTTCGACGACATCCGCCTGTCGATCGCCCGAGTCGGGGGCCGCCAAATCATCGTCGGCCGCATCGGCAACGAGTCGCTGATGTTCGGCGAGAAGCTGAAGCCGACCACCATCCCGGAGAGCTTCCTGCAACGCATCGGCCACTACGAAATCATCGACAAGATCGACGGCCCGGCGCCGAACCATATCGTGCTCAAGGAAGACGACGGCCTGCTGGTCGGCGAAGTACGCTTCCCGGAAAAACCTGAACTGCTGTTGCGCATCGGCTTTCAGCCGGTTTCCGACAGCGAAGCCGTGACCGCCGGACTCGGCAGCGGCCGCGGCGATACGCTGCGCCTGTTCAGCGACGACAACGAAGAACGCCTCGGCTTTTCCGGCTACCAGCTACGCAAGAAACTGAACTGACCCATGACCTCACTGCATCAGGAATTGAAGGCCTTCATCGTCACCACGATGAATCTGGAAGATATCGACCCGGCCGAGATCGGCGACGATCAGCTACTGTTTGCCGAGGACGGCCTGGGCCTTGACTCGATCGATGCGCTGGAACTGGTTCTGGCACTGAAGAAAACTTACGGAGTCATCATCGAGGCGAATGATGAACAAAGCCGCCAACATCTACGCTCGGTAAATGCACTGGCTTCGCTGATCGAAGCCCACCGCCAGCAAGGCTCCTGATTCGCCACTGTTGCGGCAGGCATGCCAGTAAATAAATCAATAAGTGAACGGGAATCGCCCGACACACACAAGTGTACCGGGCGATTTTTTCCGTCGACCTGGGAGGGTGTCGAGCGAAACCTTCAGGGGCCACTCACCCCTCGCGCCGGAAAATGCAGCTTCCCGGCTGCGGTATTGTTCTTGAGCCGTGCGCTCAGTTGAGTTTCGGGGGATTCGACGGCTGGCGCTTCATTTCCTCATTCATATGTCGAACCGCATAGCGCCCGATGTAAATCACCATCACGATCATGAAGAGAATCGTGGCCAAACTGAGCAGGCCGATATCTGAGGTAAACAATAGTTCCCATGCCATGACTGTTCTCCCGTTATTGTCCAAGTTGCGGATTGATATGACTACGGGAATGTCATGGCAATAACCGTGCCATTCAATTGGCTTGCATAAAGACCGCCTTTTGCTTCCGCTGGAAGTCTTCGGAATCATGCCGGAAGGCTCGCAAGCGGCCATCCCGGGAGAATATGCAATGGCGATCGGCGATCGTTAGCAGCGCCAAGCACGCGCGGCACCAACGTCACCTATGACATTTACGCCATTTATTGACGCCAATACCGACACTCGTCGCAAAAAATACCATCTACCTACTGTTTCCCCAAGACTAAAAGCAAACGCTTTACCAGCTCCGGAATACGTTCCGCCTCAGCCATCCCATAGCCCAGCAGCAGTCCGTTGTCGCCCTCACCGGAGGCAAAATAGGTGCTCAGAGGTCGCACGGCCACTCCCTGCCTTGCGGCTGTCGATGCCAGCGCCTGATCCGCTGGCGCCTCGGGAAGGCACAGGGTCAGATGCAGTCCAGCCTGCCCTCCAAGGATGGTATATGGCTGCACCAGCCCTTCCTGCAATGCCCGACGCAACACCTGCTGACGCTCACGATAGAGCGGTGCCATGCGCCGGACGTGGCGCGTCAGACGACCGCTTTCAATGAAGCGCGCCAAGGCTCTCTGTTCAACCGCCTGACCGCCCCGATACAGGGCCGCGATGCCAGCCCCGAACGATGCAACCGCCCAGCGCGGAACGACCATGTAGGCGATGCGCAATCCTGGGTAAAGCAATTTGCTGAAGGTGCCGACATAAATCACCGGTGCCTCCGGAGACAAACCCTGGATGGCCGGCAAAGGCCGCCCACCCGGCTGGGCGTGATTGAATTCGCTATCGTAGTCATCCTCGATCAACCAGTTCTCACCGGGTTTCAGGTGATTGAGGAAAGCCAGGCGACGCTCCAGACTGAGCACGCTACCCAGCGGATACTGATGCGACGGCGTCAGGTACAGCAATCGTGGCGGCCGGTCGCGCCAGAGAGAATCCGCGGCTGCCATGCCATCTTGGTCAACCGGCACATTAACGACCTCCAACCCGGCCGCCAGCATGGTGTTGCGCGCCGCCTGATAACACGGATTCTCCAGCCAGACCCGATCACCAGGATCAGCCAGAAGGCGGGCACAGGCATCGAGCGCCACCTGTCCGCCAGCGACGATGAAAATCTGCTCGGGGGCACAGACAACACCCCGGCGCAGGCGCAGAAAGGTCGCCAGTGCGCGGCGCAGTGCCGGCTCCCCACCGGGTTCGGCATAGGCCAACTGTCGGACGCTGACTTCGCGCCAGGCCTGCTGCAGGAAGCGCGACCAGACGGGCCAGGGAAAGGCATTCAGATCGGCGACGCCTGGGGCGAAAGGCAGCAGCTCCTCGGCCGATTTTCTGCCCGCCAGAGCGGCCGCCCGTCGCGACAGGATTTCTTCGGGCATGGCCGGCGCTGGCGTGGCAGCGGTCGGTGCAGGCAAGCTGGCGACGCGCGTTCCGCCTCGATCGGCAACCAGGAAACCTTCGCTCAATAGTTGCTGGTAGGCGAACAGCACACCATTGCGCGCCATCCGGTAATCCTGCGCCAGTTGTCGCGATCCGGGCAGGCGCACGCCGGCACTCAGTCGCCCGTCGAGAATGGCGCTGCGCAACAGGCGATACAGGCGCTGCTGGCGGGCATCGCCGGGCAACATGGGGTCATGCAGGGCGGAGAGGACGAGATCGAGCGCCATCTGGTTCCGTTGATTATCAATAATGTGGCTCCATTCATGGTGCCACAGTGGCTTTATGCTGGCCTGACTTTCCAGGAGGAATCATGAAGCAAGCACCTAGCGCACGCACGACTCTGCAGCGCAAGCCGCAGCGCGGCCATTACGATGCCGCAACCATCGCAGCCATCATCGATGCCGCACTGATCTGCCAGATCGCCTTCCACGACGGCGACAGCGTGCATTGCCTGCCGACCGCCTGCTGGCGCATCGGCGACGACCTCTATATCCATGGCGCCAACAATTCGCGGCTGACCCGGACGCTGCTCTCCACCGAATGCGCCGTCTGCATCGCCCATGTCGATGGCCTGGTGCTCGCCCGTTCCGCCTTTCACCATTCCATGAATTTCCGTTCGGTAGCGATCTACGGCTGCTTTATCGCCGTCGATGATGAGGCAGAAAAGCTGGCCGCCCTCGCCGCTTTCGTCGACCATGTCAGCCCCGGACGCTCGACGCTGGTACGTCCGCCAAATGCCGGCGAACTGGCCGGCACTCGCGTGTTGCGCCTGAATCTCGCCGAAGCGGCAGCCAAGATTCGCGACTGGGGCGTCGAGGACGATGCCGACGATCTGGGCCAGCAGGTTTGGGCGGGCGTTGTGCCGATCCGCACGGTTGCCGGCAGCGCGCAGCCGGCCGCGGATTGTTATCAGCATCCCGAACCCAATATCCCGGCTTTCATCGTGGGCACCGGGGAAAATCCGTGACGTCAGCATCTATCTCTCTGGCACGCTGGCCCATGCCACCAGCTTCCGGGGCACTTGACACGAGCGAGCAAGCTGCGGCCAAATTCCCGCACACTACACGTGAGCGGCACGGCGTCTCTGCCCTTGCCCTTGGCCAGAGAGGAGCGTTTGCTGATGAACCAGAAAGCCATGCTCCCCAGCAACGGAAGGGTGAAGCCAGGCTCCGGCGCAGGAGCAGCTGACACCCCGCTGGACCTGGCCATACGAATCGGCGACCTGATGGGTGACGCCATTGTCGTTCTCGACCCACAAGAGCGCATCATCCAAAGCAATGCCGCTTTCGGCCAGCTGTTCGGTTATGCCGCTGACGAGGTGCATGGACGGCGCTTTGACATTCTCTACGCGGAGGACGACTCCGCAGCGCAGCACGCTACCAACCCGGCTCAGGACACCTGCACCGACGTCTGCTGCCGGCACCGCGACGGCACCATTTTCTTCGCTACCCGGGCGATCACGCTCCTCCCTGACGTCGATGGCGCCCCGGCCGGAAGCCTCCTGATTCATCGTGCCCCCGCCACGAAGCAGCCGGCGAAGGCCGCCCGGCAAAGCAGCGAAATCGCCTTCCGCACGCTGTTCGAGCTATCGCTGGTCGGCACTGCCGAGGTTGACCCCACCTCCGGTCGCTTGTTGAAAGTCAATGCCAAGATGGGCGAAATCACCGGCTACTCGACTGCCGAATTGCAGACGATGACCTTCCGCGAGCTCACCCATCCGGATGACCGAGACAAAAACTGGGAGGGATTTCGCCGGACGATGACCGGCAGCAGCGCCCTCTATGTCGTCGAGAAACGTTACATACGCAAGGATGGAGGCATCGTCTGGGTGCGTGTGCAGTCCGCACCGCAGCGCGATGCCCACGGTATCACCCAAAGGACGGTGTCCATGATCCAGGACATCACCCTGCAGAAACAGGCCGAGGCGGCACTGCGCCAGCAACTGGAGATGCAGACGCTGCTCGGCAAGATCATGGCCACCGTACCCGGCGCCATCTATTCCTACCAACTGCGGCCAGACGGCAGTATCTGCATGCCCTTTGCCAGCGCTGCCCTGGTGCAGCTGTTCGGCATCGCACCGGAGGCCGTGCGCGACGACGCATCTTGCTTGATGGAGCGTATCCATCCACAGGACATCGCGGCTGTCAGACAATCGATTGCCGTCTCCTACGAAGCGATGACCCCGTGGCGCGCCGAATTTCGCGCCATCCATCCGGACAAGGGAGAACTGTGGATAGACGGTCACTCGGTACCCCAGCGCGAAGCCGACGGCAGCGTGTTGTGGCATGGTTATCTGTCCGACATCACCAATCGCAAGGTGATGGAACAGACGCTACGGCAGCGCGAGGCGGATCTGCGGCGGGCCCAGTCGGTGGCGCAGACCGGCAGCTGGCAATTGAACGTGCGCAAGAACGAACTGCACTGGTCGGACGAGAACCATCGCATTTTCGGCGTTCCCCGTGGCATCCCACTGACTTACGAAAGCTTCCTCGCCGTCACCCATCCCGAGGACCGCGACTTCGTCGACCACTCATGGCAGGCCGCCCTGCTCGGCGCCCCCTACGACATTGAACACCGCATCGTCGTCGCCGGCGAGACCCGCTGGGTGCGCCAACGGGCCGAACTGGAATTCGATGCCCAAGGCAATCTGCTGGGCGGCTTCGGCAGCACCCAGGACATCACCGAACTGAAACGCGCGGCGGCGGCGCTGGCGGTCAGCGAAGCGCGTTTTCGCCTGGCCATGGAGGCGGTCGCCGGAGTCGTCTATGAATGGCACCGGGCCAGCGGCGCCACCTACTGGTCGAGCGGTCTTGCCCGAATTTTCGGCGTCAGCGGCCTGGATGCCGAAAACAGCCGCGCCTGGTGGCGCCACAACATCCACCCGGAAGACCTGCCACGCGTCCGTGCCGAGATACGGCTAGCGCTGAAAGCCGGCGACGAGCAGTTGCAGCTGGAATACCGCATGCGTCACGGCGCCGGCTACTGGCTGCATGTCGCCGATGGCGCCCGTATCATTCGCGATGCCGGCGGCCGGCTCGAACGCGTCGTCGGCAGCCTGACCGACATCAGCGCCCGCAAGCAGGCGGAAGCTGAACTCCGACGGATCAACGATTCACTCGAACTGGTGGTCGCCCGGCGGACCGCCGAGGCCGATGCACGGGCGGTCGCCCTGCAGGAATCGGAGCGCTTCGCCCGCGCCACCATCGACGCCCTCGACTTCGCGCTCTGCGTCCTCGACGACAGCGGCCACATCATCGCCGTCAATCGCATCTGGCGCGAATTCGCCCGGGCCAATGGCGGCGACGAGCGACTGCTGTGCGAGGGCGCCGACTATCTCGCCGTGTGCACTGCCGCCGCTGGCCCATCCTGCCCCGTCGCCGGCCAGGTGGCTGATGCCGTACGTGCCGCCATCGCCGGCGGCCGCCAGAGCTTCTCGGTCGAGTACGAATGTCATGCCCCGTATGAGCGGCGCTGGTTCGTCATGCACCTGTCGGCCTTCCCCAGCGACGGCCCGCTACGCCTGGTGATCAAGCATGAAGAAATCAGCGCCCGCAAACTGGCCGAAGAAGAGCGCCTGGCCAGCGCCCGGCGCATCAAGCGCCTGGCCGCACACCTGGAAACCGTGCGCGAAGAGCAAAGCGCGAGCATCGCCCGC
Organism: Betaproteobacteria bacterium UBA2293; assembly: GCA_002345845.1. Next base: position 61,942 of record DDWF01000118.1, read on the forward strand.
GAAGTGCATGACGAACTTGGCGGTACGCTGACCATGGTCAAGCTTGGCCTGGCAATGATTGGCGACACCATGGAGCAAGCGGCGCCGCAACACGCGGCGCTCAACCGCATACTCGACCAGGTCAGCGCCGCCCTGCAGACGGTCAAGCGCATTTCGACCAACCTGCGCCCGGCAACACTCGACACCCTCGGCTTCATCGCCACGGTCAAATGGTATGCCGCGCAATTCTCGCAGATGACCGGCATCGCCACCCAACTGCACATGCCTGCCTATGTATCCCTGCCGCGCAGCGTCGCCACGACCACCTTCCGCATCGTCCAGGAAGCCCTGACCAACATCGCCAAGCATGCCCGGGCCGGCCGCGTCATCATTACCATCGAACGTCGCCGGCAACATCTGTTCATCATCATCCGGGACGATGGCATCGGCCTGAGCGAAGCCAGCCAGGCCGAGCCGGATTCCTTCGGCCTGATCGGCATGCACGAACGGGCCCAGAATCTCGGCGGCCAACTGACCATCTCCAGCCCCCCCGGCGCCGGCACGCGCCTGGATTTGAGCATTCCACTCGGGGACAATGACGTGAATGGAGAAAGCCCAGCATGAAACGGATATTGATAGTCGATGACCACGCCGTGGTGCGTTTCGGCCTGCGCCAGTTCCTGGCCAACACCGAGGATCTGGAGATCGTCGGCGAGGCCGCCTCCGGTATGGAGGCGCTGGCCCAGGTCAATCAGGGGCACTGGGACCTCGTGCTGCTCGACATGTCGTTGCCCGACCTCAACGGCATGGAAGTGCTCAAGCGCATCAAGCGCAGCCACCCGGAGCTGCCGGTACTGATCTTCAGCATGTTCGCCGAGGCTGAGTTCGCCCTGCCCACCATTGAAGCCGGGGCCGCCGGCTACCTCAACAAGGACAGCCCGCCGCAACAGATGCTGACGGCCATTCGCACCGTTGTCGCCGGCGACCGTTACGTCAGCCCGACGCTGACCGAGCAGTTGCTCGCTGGCGTTACCCGGAACAGCCAGCGACCGCCGCATGAGTCGCTGTCGAAACGGGAAATGGAAGTCCTGCTGCTGCTCAGCAAGGGCATCGCGCTGACGCGGATTGGCGAAAGCCTGCAGCTCAGCGTCAAGACCGTCAGTACCTACCGGGCGCGCATTCTCGAAAAGCTGGACATGGAATCCAATGCCGAACTGACACGCTACGTGCTTGAGCACAAGCTCGGCTGACGCTGCCACAGGTCGGTGACGCTGGGGGGAGATGTAGGCTTATTCCTACATCGATCAGGTTGTTTTCTGACACAGGTACGCGCATGTTCCGATATTTATCCGGCATGCGGCGTGAGAGACTGGAAGTTCTGCCGGCCCCTGAACATGCTTCAGGATCGCCATTTTTCCCGCTCCTGTGAAAGATCCAGCATGAACCTGCAAATCGATCCGCTCTCCCGTCACCTCGACATTTCCCGCAATCTGCTGGAGCAAACGCTCTCCGGCATGGAGCAATTGCTAGCCTTGGGCATCGACCACACTCAGGATTTCGTCGGCCGTAGCAGCCAGCAGTTGAAGGGCACGCTTTCCGATTCGCTCATCATCACCGAGGCCTCGCAATGGCCCGATGCCATGCAGCAAGGCATTCACGTCACCATCAACCTGATGCGCGACACCACCCTGGCGGCGACCGACTACCAGATCGACGCCCTGCGCCTGCAGCACAACCAGGCATCGGAAGTCCAGAAAACGCTGGCCGCAGCGATCACCGAGCAGTTCGCCATCGTCGACCAGACCCTCGGTGGCGCCCCGCACACGAGCAAGCCTGGCGCCATTGCCCGCAAGGTCAAAGCCTGAGAAAACCGGCGCCCCCCGATCCCGACAGAGACCATAAAACAGATACGAGACAAAGCTAATCGGCCCACCAAAGGAGGATTTCATGTATTCCGAGACCTCGAACCTGCACTCCGATGAAACACATGAGCAATTCATCCGTCGCGCCAGCGGATTTTTTCCTGAAGATCGCGTCCGTGACTGGTCGCGTATCGAGCGCGCCGTGTTCAACCAGTTGATGGGACGATTGATCCATGAACACAGCTACGCATCGATCACCGACGCGATGCTCACCCGCTGCCGGGATGACATGTACGAAATTGTCCGCCGATGCCAGTCCGACTGAGCCATCCCTGACCCGCGCCGAGTGGCTTCGCAAACGATCCAGACCTGGCACCCCGGCGCAGCCGGGCATTGGCCGGAGAGCCGCATGTGCGGGGAAATAGACCCGCCCAGCCGGGAACAACTGCTGTTGCAGAATAACAAGCTGCGCCTGGCTCTGGTTGAACAGGAAACGGCACGGCGCCACTACGCCCGACTATTCGAACAGGCGCCGGTCGGTTACCTGACACTTGATGGCAATGGGGCGATACTGCAGGCCAACGGCACGGCCGCCAAACTACTCGGCCGGCCGTTCGGCGAACTGGCCGGCCGGCCTTTGGAGCGTTTCATTCATGACCAAGACCGGGGGCTCTTTCGCCGACATTTCGCCGAACTGCCCAGTGCCACGACACCCCGCCATTGTGAGTTGCGCATGGAGAATGTTGACCAGACGGTCTTCTGGGTCCAGTTGCGCTACACCGGCAAGGCGAGGGGCGATGACGAGGCGCTTTGTCTGGTCACCCTCGGTGACATCACGGCAAGCAAGCAAGCCGAACAGGCGCTGCAGGAGCAGAAGAATTTCTTCCACCTGATCGCCGAAAACCTCTCCGATTTCATCGCCGTCCTCGATCTGGACGGCCGGCGACTCTACAACAGCCCTTCCTACCGGCAACTGTTCGGCGCCGACCGGGATGTGCACGACACCGACTCCTTCGCCGAAATCCACCCCGATGATCGCGAGTATGTCCGCCAGGTGTTTCGCGAAACGGTGCTGACCGGCCTGGGCCAACGGATCGAATACCGCTTCATGACCGTGGAGGGCGAGACGCGCGAGATGGAATCGCGCGGTAGCGTGATCAAGGATGAACAGGGTCACGTCGTCCGCGTCGTCGTCGTTTCGCAGGACATCACCGAACGCAAGCGCTTGCAGGAGCAGGTCCGGCAGATGGCCTTCCACGATCCGCTGACCGGACTGCCCAACCGTCGCCTGTTTGATGACCGCTTCAACCTGACGATGGCGGCAACGACCCGCAGCAACGAATTCGGCGCGCTGATCTTCATCGATCTGGACAATTTCAAGCTACTCAACGACAGCTATGGCCATGATGTCGGCGACCAGTTGCTGGTCGAGACGGCCAATCGGCTGAAGCGTGGCGTCCGCGAAATGGACACGGTAGCGCGCTTCGGCGGTGACGAGTTCGTCGTCATGCTCGGCCAGCTCGACATCGAGCGCAGGAGTTCGCTAGCCCAGGCGCGGATGATCGCCAACAAGCTTTGTCAGGCCCTGGCCGAACCTTACCGGCTGACCGTCGGCCAGCCTGGCAGCAGCGGCAGCAAGAGCTTCGACTACTGCTGCACCGCCAGCATCGGCGTGTCCTTGTTCAACCAGCACGACACCAGCCAGTGCAAGATCCTCAAGCGTGCCGATGCGGCGATGTATCAGGCCAAGAGTTTGGGCGGCAATCAGGTCCGCTTCTGTCGCGGCCGCGGGTAAGCGAAAGACGCCGGCAAAGTGGCATAGGGCAAGCGAAACCGCTCAGTGAAAATCCCGGCTCGTCGTTTCCAGACGCCCCAGCCAGGTCGACAGGTCGACCAGGCGCTGGGCGACCAGATGCACCACCTGCCCTTCCTTCTGTAGCTGCCCGTAAACGCCGAGCAGCGTGGCGCCGAGCAGTTCCCGCCGCTGTTTGTCGACCAGCCACGGCTTGACGACGATGTTGGTCCAGCCCGTTTCATCCTCCAGCGTGACGAAGACGATGCCGGTCGCCGTGCCTGGCCGCTGACGGCCAGTGACGATGCCGGCGACGCGGACCAGCGCCCGATCGCCGCATTGTTCCAGTTCGCCGGCAGTGAGGAAGCGCCGTGCCGCCAGGCGCTCCCGCAGCAGCATCAGCGGATGGCGGCGCAACGTGTGGCCGAGACGCTGGTAGTCGGCGAGCAGGTTTTCGCCCTCGCTGGGTGCGGCCAGCACCGCCGGCGTTTCCGCTGCGGCAATGCCGGCGAACAGGTCGCCCTGACGCGGTGCGGCAACGCTGGCCGCCCAGGCCGCCTGGCGGCGGTGGCCGGCGAGGCTCTTCAGCGCGTCGGCAGCGGCCAGCAGGTCGAGGTCGCGGCGGTTGAGGCCGCTGCGCGCCGCCAGCTCGGCGACATCGGCAAACGGCGCGTCGCGACGGGCGTGGGCGACGCGTTCGCCAGCCTCCCGCCCCAGTCCCTTGATCTCGCGCAGGCCGAGGCGAACCGCGCCGTTTTCATCGACATGGCTGTCCCAGTCGCTGGCCGCAACGTCGGCAGGATGGACGACGACAGCATGGCGCCGGGCATCCTGGATCAGCATTGACGGTGAGTAGAAGCCCATCGGCTGGCTGTTGAGCAGGCCGCAGAGAAAGGCCGCCGGATGATGGCGCTTGACCCAGGCCGAGGCATAAACCAGCAGCGCGAAGCTGGCGGCGTGCGACTCGGGGAAGCCGTATTCGCCGAAGCCCTGGATCTGCGCAACGATGCGCTCGATGAAGCCGGCCGGCACGCCGTTTCGCGCCATGCCGGCACGCAGCTTGTCCTGATAGCGGGCGAGCGTGCCCTTGCGCCGCCAGGCAGCCATCGCCCGGCGCAATTCGTCCGCCTCGCCGGGCGTGAAGCCGGCGGCAACGATGGCCAGTTGCATCACCTGTTCCTGGAAGATCGGCACGCCGCAGGTGCGTGCCAGCACCGCGTCGATCGCCGGCGTGATCTCCTCGATGCGCTCTTTACCCTGGCGCCGCTTCAGGTAGGGATGGACCATGTCGCCCTGGATCGGCCCCGGCCGGACCAGCGAGACCTCGATCACCAGATCGTAGTAGTTGCGCGGCTTGAGGCGCGGCAGCATGCTCATCTGCGCCCGCGACTCGACCTGGAAAACGCCCATGCTGTCGGCGCGGCAGAGCATGTCGTAGGTCGCCTTGTCGCCTTCCGGAATTTCGTTCAATTGCAGCGGCCCGATGATCGCCAGCATCCGGCGCAGTGCCGAGAGCATGCCGAGCGCCAGCACATCGACCTTCATCAGGCCGACCGCATCGAGATCATCCTTGTCCCACTGGATCACCGTGCGCTCGGCCATCGCTGTGTTCTCGACCGGCACCAGCCGCGCCAGCGGCCCGCGCGACATGACGAAACCGCCGACATGCTGGGTCAGGTGACGAGGAAAACCGCGCAACTGCTCGGCGATCCACAGCCACTTGGCGACACGCGGCGACTGTGGGTCCAGCCCCTGCTCGGCGAAGCGCTCCGGCATCTGCTCGCGCTTGTCCCACCAGGCCAGCGAGGCGGTTAGCGCGTCGATGCGGGCGATGTCGAAACCGAGCGCCCTGCCCGCATCGCGCAGCGCGCCCTTGGTCCGGTAGGTGATGACGGCGGCGGCCAGCGCCGTGCGCTCGCGGCCGTATTTTCCGTAGATGTAGGCGATGACCTCGTCGCGCCGCTCGTGCTCGAAATCGACGTCGATATCCGGCGGCTCGCCGCGCTCCTTGGAGACAAAGCGCTCGAACAGCATCGCCGAACGCGCCGGATCGACCTCGGTGACGCCGAGCGCGAAACACACCGTCGAATTCGCCGCCGAGCCGCGCCCCTGGCAGAGGATGCCGACGCTGCGGGCAAAACAGACGATGTCGTAGACGGTCAGAAAATACGCTTCATATTGCAGCTCGGCGATCAGCCGCAACTCGTGCTCGATGCGCTCACGCACCGCGGCCGGCACGCCCTGCGGATAGCGACGGCACAGCCCGGCCTCGGTCTCGTGACGTAACCATGAGCTCGGCGTCTGACCAGCCGGTGCGATTTCCTCCGGATATTCGTAGCGCAACTCATCGAGTGAGAACGTACACAGCGCCGCCATGCGCAGCGTCTCGGCCAGCAACTCGGGCGGGTACAGCCGCGCCAGGCGCAAGCGCGAGCGCAAATGCCGTTCGCCATTCGGAAACAGCGCATGCCCCGCGTCGAACACCGATGTTTTCAGGCGCAGCGCAGTCAACACATCCTGCACCGGCCGCCGCACCCGCACATGCATATGCACATCGCCCGCCGCCACCAACGGCAACCCGCAAGCCGCGCCGAGCGCCTGCAAATCCGAGAGCCGCGCCGCATCGTCCGGCCCGGCATGCAGTTCGACAGCGATCCAGCAGCGACCGGGAAAGCGTTCGGCCAGCCAGCACCCATCGTCAATCGTGGGCGCCGCATCCGGCACCCACAACACCAGGCAATCCGGCACCGCACCACTCGGCGAAAGCGCATTGAAATCGTGGCGCAGCAAGGTGTAAGCACCCTTCTCTGCCCGCCGTCGCGCCAGCGTGATCAAGGCCGACAGATTGCCGTAGCCCTCCCGGTTCTGCGCCAGAAACACCAGTTTCAATCCATCGACTGTGGTCATCTCGCTGCCGATCAGCAAGTGCGGCGTTTTTGGCGGATTTTCCAGCGCTCGGAACGCCTGATGCGCCCGTACCACACCAGCCAGCGAACACTCGTCAGTCAGCGCCAAGGCTGCATACCCCTGCGCCGCCGCCTGCGCCGCCAGCTCTTCCGGATGCGAGGCGCCGCGCAGGAAACTGAAGTTGGAGAGGCAATGCAGCTCGGCGTATTCGGGGAGCGCGGTGCCTTTGGCTGGAGAAGTGTTCAGAGCAAAATAACTGTATTTATGTACAGTTATTTTATAGCACACCTTGGGACACGATCAGCGATTCCGCATCAACATCAACCAGCGTGCGCCAGCGTACAGAGTCAATCCTTGTGACAACGGACAATCAGCACGACTCATGAAGAGCGATCCCGCGAGATACCCGGGATATCCCAATCCCAACGCATGGAAGCGAGCCAGTCCGATGAAAACGCAAAAGTGCATCTCGATCCTCTCAATGACCCTGACTGGCTTGCTTTTTGGGTCCTCCCAGACCTTGGCGTCGCCATTGATCGATCCGGACCTGGCAAACTTCGCGGCACGCGGCGCATCCACAGCCAGTCATCTCCCCAAAACCCTCCAGGAAACTGCGGGCAGCCATTCGGACCGTGTTCAGGCAATCGCCGCCATCAACGCTTCGCTAGCCAGCGCGGGATCAGCCAATCCCGTGACGGGAAGTGAGCGGGGAGTCGGCACGACCGTGCGGCAGTTGGCGCGAGCGCTCCACTCGACGGTGATAGACGATTCCGGCGAGGAAGTGCTGGTCCGTTATTCATCACGCACTGAGCCGGCTGCAGAAACAGGCAATCAGCCGAACTTCTCCAATCGCGACAGGCAAGATCGAGATACCGGCGTATTGACTGAAGATCTGCAGCAAAGCTTGCTACTGGCTGCGCTCCCTGTCGACTTGGGAGCGGATTCAGACAGTTCGCTTGGCGAATCGGCAGACTGGCTGATGCAGCCAGCCTCGCCAGCTAGCGCAGCAGCCTTCGCCACATTCCCGAGCGCTTTCGTGAATGTTGAACTGGAAAATACGATACCCGAACCCGCGACACTGCTGCTGTTGACTCTCGGACTGGCCGGGATGGGCTATAGCCGCAAACGGACAGCGTAAAGATCGCAAGACAGCTTGCCCGCCGTTATGGCCAGCAAGAATGCTGCTCTTGAGCGGCAATCAGGCAAACACCCCCTGCAGATACCACCCCTGGGCATCGCGAAAGATCCAGACCCACTGCCCCTGGGCGTTGCGGGCGATGAAGTAGTCGCGGCGGATGTCACCGGTGGCCTCGGGTTCACCGCTGTCCCACCAGCCGCTTTCCAGGCGCTCGCCACGGGTCAGCAATTGCAGCGGACCGTGCCAGTGCGGCCCGTCGGCACGTTCGGCCAGCGGCTGCGGGGCCGGCAACAGCCATAGCGGGCGCGGTGCGGTGAATATGGGCTCGGTTGATGGCGGCTCCCGACTACTGCTGGCGACCAGCGGATCGCCAACGGCAGTAGCGCATTCCGGCCGGTAGTCAGCACGCAGGCCGAGCACCTGCACCGCCGCCTCACCGAGCCGGGCGCGCAGACGTTCCAGGCAGGCCGCCGTACCCTCGCCGGCCGTGGCTGCGGCGAACAGCTGGCCGCTATCGCCGGGCCGGGCAATCACCTCGTCGGCCGTCAGGCGCAGGGCCTCGACCGGCGCTGGCAGCGTCAGCCGACCAAGATGCTCACGCAGCAGGCGCAGCAGCCGCACTTCGTCGGCGCTGGGTTCACCGAGGCGCAGCGACAGTGTGCTGGCACTGCCGTCGTCGTGCGTCAGCTGCAGGCTGCAGGCACGGACCAGCGACTGGCGGATGTTCAGCCAGCCGGCCAGGGCGGCAAACAGGCGCTGACCGGCGAAGGCCAGGCCTTCGGCGTAGTCGACACGCGAAGGCAATTCGAGGGTAACGGCGAACTGCTCAGGGAAGACGAAATAGCGCTGCGGATCGGGCACTTCGCCACAGGCGCGCAGCAGGTCGTCGATCGGGCCGTGGCCGAGGCGCTGGCGCAGGCCGGCCGCCGGCAGCTGCATCAGCTCGCCGAGGCACGTGCAGCCGAAGGACTGCAGCCGGGCGACAGCTTCGGCCGGCCAGCCGGGCACGGCGCAGGATAAGGAAGCAAGCGCCGCCGGCAGTTCCGCCGCCACGGCGATGCTTTGTCCGGTACCTGCCCGCGCCAGCCAGCTGGCGGCCAGCGGCGTCGGTGCCACCGCCCACTCGGTCGACCAGCCCTGTTCGCCGCAAGCTGCCCGAACGGCCTCGACGATCGCCGCCACACCGCCGAACAGCCGCAGGCAGCCGCCGATTTCGAGCAGCAGGCTATCGGGCGGCGCCAGACTGACGGTGGGTGTGAAGCGGCCGGCGGCGCAGGCAAGATCGGCCAGCGCCCGCGCTTCGCGCCCCGGATCGCGCTCGAAGGTGCGCAGCCCCGGCGCCAGGCCAAGGGCCGTGGACAGCTTCTGGCCGCTGCCGACACCAGCCGCTGCCGCGCCCGGATCGCAGGCGAGGATGCGCCCGCGGCCGACAACAGCGCTAGGCGACTGCCGTAGCGGCAGCGCTTCCAGCGCGAACAACGGAAAATGCAGGGCCAGCCACAACACGCGAGTTCCTTCCCGGCCGGGGTACGGCCAGCGTCAGCGGCCGCGAGGCCGGCCGGCCGCGTCGTTTGAGGATGCGCAGCGACAAGCCGTCGGCGGCGGTTTCAAGAGCAATGCGCAGGGGCGCCGGGGACGGCGCCTGCACGGCGCTGGCCGGCCGCCACAAGGCGGCGAACGCCGGCCGCCCTTCGGCGGCGACCTGCAGGCGGCGCAGCGCCCGGGCATCGATGTTGCGTTCCGGCCAGGCGAGCACACCGGCAAAACCGCCGCTGGCCAGCAATTGTTCGCAGCACCAGGCGATCTGCCGAGAAGCGCGGACGACGACCAGCCGCTCCGGGCGCAGGCCGGCGGCGACGCAGGCCGGAGCATAGGGCAGCCAGGGCGGCGCCACCAGCGCCAGCCAGCCGCCAGCAGCCGAGAGACGGGCCAGCGCCGGCAGCAGCAGGCTCATTTCGCCGATGCCGTCGCGCTCGACCAGTAATTCGGTCAGCGCCCCCTGCGGCCAGCCGCCGCCCGGCAGTTCGGCATCAAGTTCGGGATAGCCGCTGGGAATGGTGGCTGCCGGCAGTTCGGCCAGCGCATCGCCACGCCAGATGTCGCCGCGGGCGAGCACTTCCGCCAACGCCAGCGGCGACGGCACGGCGTTCATGACCACGGTTCGAGCGCAAGCCCCGCCTTCATGGCGGGGGGAGCGAGACAAGACTTACTGGCGCCGAAGGCACCCCAAACTTGTGGCGAGGAAGCCCAAGGCTTCATCTTGGGATGACTCACAGTTTGGAGACGGCTCCGCGGATCAGGCCGACGGCGATGCCCTCGATGGCGAACTCGACCTCTTCCGGATTGACGACGATGGGTTCGAAATCCGGATTCTCGGCGATCAGGCGGATCTGTCCCTTGCTGCTATCCAGGCGCTTGACGGTGACTTCCTCGTCGAGCCGGGCGACGACGATCTGGCCGTCGCGCGCCTGGTTGGTCTTATGCACGGCGAGCAGGTCGCCGTCGAAGATGCCGACATCGATCATCGACAGGCCGCGCACCTTGAGCAGAAAATCGGCACGCGGGCTGAACAGGCTGGCATCGAAGTTGTAGCGACCCTGCACGTTCTCGACGGCGAGGATCGGCGAACCGGCGGCGACGCTGCCGATCAGCGGCAGGCCGAGCTGCTCGACGAGACGGATGCCGCGTGCCGAGCCGGGCTCAAGGACGATGGCGCCCTTCTTGGCCAGTGCCTTGAGATGATCCTCAGCCGCATTGGGCGAGGCGAAACCGAAGGCATGGGAAATTTCCATGCGCGTCGGCGGCGCACCGAGCATCTCCAGCGAATTTTTGATGAAATCGAGGATTTCCTGCTGACGCGGCGTGAGTTTCATGTGGTGCTCCACCAAGAACCGATAACTGTATTTTTATACAGCCACCGGTTTTTGGCAAGCCCGAATCAACTCAATTCAGTTTGTCTGGATGGCCGCAGCACTGCTTGAACTTGCGGCCGCTGCCGCAGGGACAGGGATCGTTACGTCCGGATTTCGGTTCCTCGCGGCGCACGGTAGCGCTGGCACCGGGGCGCTTGTTGCGCCAGAAGTTGTACAGCGTCTGTACGATGACCGGCAGGTTGTCCTGGATGTCCGCTACCAGGCGGGCCTCCTCGGCCGGCGAGAACCAGCGTTCGCCGCTTTTCTCGACGTCTTCCTTGAGCATGCCGTTGAGCATGAACAGCGGCTCAAGGAGTTCCGACAGATCGTCGGCGTGCTTGCCGGCCAGTTCGTACCAGTCGCCGGCCAGGCCGGCGCCGAAGACGTAGGAATCGGCCCAGGCAGCGTAGTCGTATGTCTCGCAGGTTTCGTCCACCGGATAAAGCACCGGGGCGACGGTTTCGTCGGCCAGCAGTGCGGCGGCAATATCGTTGTTCAGACGCATCAACAGTTCGATGGCTTCGCCAACCGCGGGATCGTTGGTACCTTCCATCCCCTTGCCCAGGGCCTCCGGCAGCCAGACGCCCGGCGACACCGGTTCCGGTCCGCTGACGACGGCGCACAGCATGGCCTGGATTTCATCGAGGCGCATCGCCTCATCACCAAAGACTTCTGCTTCGAGCAATTCCTCCAGACGGTCGAGATCGCTGTCGGTAAGGGGGGTTGGGTTCATGTCGGGGTATCCTGTGGGGCTTGATGAATCTTTGCCGAGTATAGGTGTCCGACACCGCGTCGCCAACCCGTAGAGTGCCCTGCCATGCCTAAAATCGAGAAATCCGACGCCGAATGGCGTGCCACACTGAGCCCTGAGGAATACCGGGTCACCCGCCAGAAAGGCACCGAACCCGCCTTCAGCGGCCGCTACTGGGATAGCCATGAAGACGGCACCTACAGTTGCATCTGCTGCGGCGCCCCGCTGTTCCGCTCCGAGACCAAGTTCGACTCTGGCTGCGGCTGGCCGAGTTTCCACACGCCCAACGACGACAAGCTGATCGACGAGCATGTCGACCAGAGCTTCGGCATGCGACGTACCGAAGTCACCTGCCACGACTGTGGCGCCCATCTTGGCCACGTCTTCGACGACGGCCCGGCGCCGACCGGCCTGCGCTACTGCATCAACTCAGCCTCGCTGAAGCTGGAGCCGGACGCTTCCTGAGTCAGCGACCTGTCAGGTAGCCAGCACATGCAAAAACCCTCCTGATTGCGCTGGCCGCTCTGAAATCCCCCTTAGGTGCGGCCGCGCACCGATAGCCTTCGCCTGAGGCTCTATAACTCCGTGCAGCAGCATCGCTGCCTGTCCACTTCGCGACAGGGCTTAACGGAGAAAAGCAATGAACCTGAATTCCAGATCCTGGACTGCGCTGGCCATGTTGTGCGCAGCCACCGTGCTCGGCACCTACGGTTGCAGCAGCAGCTTGAAAACGCCGGCCACGGCCGATGTCGCGGTCTCCAAGGCCGCCGTGGATAACGCGGCCAGCGCCGATGGTGCGGAATACGCACCGGTCGAGATGCGTCTGGCCCGGGAGAAACTGGCGCTGGCCAACAAGGCGCTGGCCGCCAAGGATTACGAGCTGGCCTCCCAATTGGCCAAAGAAGCCCGGGCCGATGCCCGGCTGGCGCAAGGCAAGGCCAATTCGGCCAAAGCCCAGGCTGCCTCCAGCGCGCTTGAGTCCGATCTACGGGTTCTCGACGAAGAACTGCAACGCACCCGCAAGTAAGCCGTAGCGCGCACTTGTCGCGCCAGAACCCTTTAAGGAAAAACCATGAAAAATCGAATTCTCATGCCAGCCATGCTGGTGATCGCCACCTTGCTTGGCGCCTGTACATCCATGCCGCGGACGACCAGCCTGCTCGACCAGACGCACGTCGAGTACCGGGCGGCGCAAAACAATCCCGATGTCGGCCGCCATGCGCCACTGGAACTGAAACAGGCCGGCGAAGCGATGGCCCTTGCCGACGCGGCCTCCGCTGATCGTGAGAGTGCTGAACGCATCGATCAGCTGGCTTATCTGGCCCGGCAGAAAGTTGCCCTGACCCAGGAAGTGGCCAAGCGCAAGGCGGCCGAGAGCGATGTCGCCAGCGCCGAAAAAACCCGCGATGAAATGCGCCTGACGCAACGTACCAATGAAGCGGATCGCGCGCGACAGGCTACCGATACAGCGCGTCTGGCAACCGACGCAGCACGTCGCGACACGGCCACGGCCAACGCCCGGGTTTCCAGCCTGGAAGCACAAATGGCCGATCTGGCCGCCAAGAAGACCGAGCGCGGCATGGTCATCACTCTTGGCGATGTCCTGTTCGCCACTGATGAGTCCCAGTTGAACGAGCAAGGCCAGTCCACGATCCGGAAACTGTCGCAGTTCCTGCAGGAGCATCCGGCGCGCAACGTGCTGATCGAAGGCTTTACCGACAGTACCGGCAGCGCTGCCTACAATCAGCAACTGTCCGAGCGCCGGGCGGGTGCCGTGGCGCGGAGTCTTAACGACCAGGGTATTGCCCACAAGCGCATCGAAACACGCGGCTACGGCCAGGAATATCCAGTGGCTTCGAATGCCACGATCACCGATCGCCAGTTGAACCGGCGCGTGGAAATCGTCCTGTCGGAGGACGACGGCAGGATCAAGCCGCGCTGAAGCAATCTGGCGATCCGCTTGCTCTGAAAGGCGCCTCTCTGCCAATCGATTGTCGGCAGAGCGACGTCTTCTCGCAACCTACAGCCCGCGCGCCCACTCCGGGCGCAGCGCCGCCTGTTCCGGCGCGGCGATGGCCTGGCGCACCTGCGCCAGCAGGCGTTCCTTGTCGGTGCCCAGGGTGCCTTTCAGCACCAGCCAGTTGGAAGCGTGATCGCTGCGGAAGACGGTGCGTTTCAGTTCCAGCGCCGACAGGAAACGCTCCATCTCGACGAACAGTTCGTGCTGGCCGAGCGGTTCCCATTCCGGGAAATCGGCGCGGAAACGCTGCTCGCCCTTGGGGAAGCTGACCACCAGCGTCGCCAGGTATTCGGGCTGCACGGCATTCGCCAGGCGCGCCGAGTTTTCGGCGTGCTGTTGCGAGAAGACCTTGCCGCCGAGGCCGTTGAGGATCATCACCGAGCGACTGATGCCGGCGGCGCCGAACTTTTCCAGCGCCTCGCAGGTGCTGGCGAAGGTTTCGCCCTTGTTCACCTTGGCCAGCACCGTGTCGTCGCCCGATTCGGCGCCGACATAGACCATGGACAGGCCGGCCGCCGCCAGTTCGTCGATTTCGCCCTGCGACTTCTTGCGCAGGTTGCGCGGCAGGCAGTAACTGGAAATGCGCCGTACCGCCGGCAGGTGGGTGCGGATGGCGTCGAGAATGGTCAGCAGGCGACGGGTCGGCAGGACCAGCGCGTCACCGTCGGCAAGGAAGACGCGGCGGATCTGGTCGCCATACATTTCGCCGGTCCGACGCAGGCTGTTAATGATCTCGGCATCTTCGCGGGCGCGGAATTTTTTCTGCGGCGCCGTGTACATCTCGCAGAAGGTGCAGTGGTTCCACGAGCAGCCATCGGTGACTGGCAGGATCAGCGATTCCGCCTCGCTCGGCGGGCGGAACACCGGCTCGACGTAGCGGATCGGAATCATGCCTGGTCGCCGACCTTGGCGACGAATGCCGCCGGCGCCGCCGTCGGTTTGCGCGCCGCGTAGTCGAAGAACATGATGCCGTGCTTGCCGCGCGCCACCTCGCGGCCGCTGGCCTTGTCGCTCAGGCGCCAGACCAGGTCGCAGCCGTACTTGTTGAAATCGTTGGCTGCCATCTCGATGACCATCGTCTCGCCGTGGAAAGCCTCGGCCCGGTACTGCACGGCGACATCGGCAACGATGATGCCGACGCCTTCGACATCCAGTTCGCTGTAGCCGAGCGCCTTGAAGAAGCGCACCCGGGCTTCCGACACCAGCGCCAGCAGGGCCGAGTTGTCGAGGTGATTGCCGTAGTTGATGTGGTTGATGTAGATGGGAATGTCGGTGGCGAAGGCGAATTGCTCGGGCAGGTCGATCTTGATGCGGGGCATGGTCGGGCGGTCGTTGGCAAAAGTGGCGATTTTACGGGCTGCCCGGCGCTCGGCGTTAGAATCCTGCCCATCCCCCTGGAGACATCCCCATGAAATCCATTGACCACGGCAAGCTCGACAAGATCGTCGCCGACGCCCGCAAGGCCGCCGACACCCGCGCCGATGGCTATCGCGAGAAGGCGCTGAAGATCTACCCGTGGATCTGCGGCCGCTGCGCCCGCGAATTCACCGTAACCAACCTGCGCGAACTGACGGTGCACCACCGCGACCACAACCACGACAACAACCCGGCCGACGGCAGTAACTGGGAACTGCTGTGCATCTACTGCCATGACAACGAGCACCAGAAGCAGATCGAGGCCGACCGCGGCCGTACCGATGGCCGCACCGGCCGTGGCGGCGGCGCCACGCACAACCCCTTCGCGGCGCTGCAAGGCCTGTTGAAAGACAAGAAGTGAGCGAGCAGCACCGCCTGACCTTCAACACCCACGGCCGCGGTTCGAGCGAAATCACTGCCGACATCGCTGCGCTGGTCGCTGGCAGCACCCTGCCCTGCGGCCTCGCCCACGTCTTCGTCCGTCATACCAGTTGCAGCGTGGCGATTACCGAGAACGCCGACGCCAGCGTCCGCCGCGACCTCGAAACCCTTCTCCAGCGCTGGGCGCCGGACGGCGATCCGGCCTACCGGCACGACATGGAAGGCGACGACGACATGGCCGCCCATGCCCGTTCGCTGCTGACCGGTACCTCCCTCAGTGTGCCTTTCGCCGATGGCCAGTTGCTGCTCGGCACCTGGCAGGGTATTTACCTGTTCGAGCACCGCACGCACGGCCACCGCCGGGAAATCGTCGTCACCCTGAGCGGCTGAAGACTCCGCCTGCAAGCGGACAAACGCCCCAACAGGCTTGTCCGGCAAGGCACACCGGGTTTGTGCATCGCAGCATTTCTTGTTACGATTCAGCCACGCCACCTCACCCCCAGCCAGAGCATCTACCCATGTAGTCAAGCGCACCGCGAGCCCCGCTTTTTCCCAGCAATTGCCCCGCAACTGCTGCCGCTCGCGTCAGGCTGCATGGTCGGCACCGTTTTCAACGGTCGCCCGCCGCTTTCCCCCGACAACCGCACCCGTTGCGGCAAGAAAAGACAATTCATCATGCTGAGTTCCCTCAAACAGGACTGGTTTGCCAACGTCCGCAACGATCTGCTGGCCGGCCTCGTCGTCGCCCTGGCGCTGATTCCCGAAGCCATCGCCTTTTCCATCATCGCCGGTGTCGATCCCAAGGTCGGGTTGTACGCCTCGTTCTGCATCGCCGTGGTAATTTCCTTCACCGGCGGCCGGCCGGGGATGATCTCGGCGGCTACCGGCGCCATGGCGCTGGTCATGGTGACGCTGGTCAAGCAGCACGGTCTGGAATACCTGCTGGCGGCGACGCTGCTCACCGGCGTGCTGCAGATCATTGCCGGCTGGATCAATCTCGGCGCGTTGATGCGCTTCGTCTCGCGCTCGGTCGTCACCGGCTTCGTCAACGCACTGGCCATCCTGATCTTCATGGCGCAGCTGCCGGAACTGACCAACGTGACGTGGCACGTCTACGCAATGACCGCCACCGGGCTGGGCATCATTTACCTGTTCCCGTACATCACCAAGGCGATCCCGTCACCGCTGGTGACCATCGTCGTGCTCACCGCCGTCGCACTCTTCCTCGACCTCGATATCCGCACCGTCGGCGACATGGGGCAACTGCCGGACAGCCTGCCGATCTTCCTGCTGCCCGACGTGCCGCTGAACTGGCAAACCTTCGCCATCATCTTCCCGTACGCGCTGACGCTAATGGTCGTCGGCCTGCTCGAATCGCTGATGAC
>DDWF01000118.1:78561-91537 GCA_002345845.1 Betaproteobacteria bacterium UBA2293
GCCAGTCGGTGATCAACGTGAAGTCGGGCGGTCGCGGCCGGCTGTCGACTTTCTCGGCCGGCGTCTTCCTGCTGACCTTACTGATGCTGGTCGGCGACTGGGTGGCGAAGATCCCGATGGCGGCGCTGGTGGCGGTGANNGTCTCGATCGGCACCTTCAACTGGGGCTCGCTGCGCAACCTCAAGGAGCACCCGGCCAGTTCCAGCGTGGTCATGGTGGCGACCGTGATCGTCACTGTGTTCACCCACGATCTGGCCAAGGGCGTCGGTGTCGGCGTGCTGCTTTCCGGCTTCTTCTTCGCCCACAAGGTGGCGCTGCTGTTCCGCGTCCGCTCGCGTTCGGAAGACGAAGGCCGCGCCCGCGTCTACCAGTTCTCCGGTCAGATCTTCTTCGCCTCGGCCGACCGTTTCGTCGCCTCCTTCGACTTCCGGGAAGTCATCGAGAAGGTGGTCATCGACGTCTCCAAAGCGCACTTCTGGGACATCACCGCGGTCAGCGCCCTCGACAAGGTGGTATTGAAATTCCGCCGCGAAGGCGTCGAAGTCGAGATCATCGGCCTCAACGAAGCCAGCGCCACGATGCTCGACCGCTTCGCCATCCACGACAAGGACGGCGCCGAAAACATGCTGGGCGGACACTGAGGAGCGCATCATGAAAAACGAAAACAAGGTTCTCGCCTGCGTTGACCGCTCGCATTTTGCCAACACCATTGCCGACGCCGCCGCCTGGGCGGCCAGCCGGATGAACGCGCCGCTGGAATTCCTGCATATCCTCGACCGCCACCCGGAAATCGGTTCCGGCGAAGACCACTCCGGCGCCATCGGTTTCGACGCTCAGGAACACCTGCTCAAGGAGCTGAGCGACAAGGACGCCGAGAAGACCAAGGGCATGCGCGAAAGCGGCCGGCTGTTCCTTAACGGCCTGCGCGAACGCGCCATCGCCGCCGGCGTGCCGGCACCGGATACCCGCCAGCGCTACGGTCATCTCGAAGAGAGCCTGGCCGAGCAGGAAGCCGGTGTGCGCCTGTTCGTCCTCGGGCGGCGCGGCGAATCGGCGGAAACCACGCAGCGTGAGCTTGGCCGCAACGTCGAAAATGTCGTCCGCGCGCTGCACAAGCCCATCCTCACCGTCACCGAAAACTTCAAGGCACCCGAGCACTTCATGATCGCTTTCGACGGCGGCGAAGTCACCAGGCGCGGCGTCGACATGGTCGCCAACAGTCCCCTGCTCAAGGGCATTCCCTGCCTGCTGCTGATGGCCGGCAAACCGGACCCGGATGCGCCGAAAAAAATGGAATTGGCGCGGTCGACGCTGGAAAAGGCCGGATTTTCAGTGAGCACCGAGATCATCCCCGGCGACACGGAAACCGTCATCGCCCAGACCATCAAGGAGCGAGACATCGACTTGTTGCTGATGGGCGCCTTCAACCACTCGCCGCTTAAGAGCCTGCTGTTCGGCAGCCGGACCACCGAGCTGCTGCGTTCGGCAACGGTGCCAACCTTGCTGTTGCGCTGACGCGGCAGCGGCCAGCGCCTCAGACCCAGGCGCAGGTTCTCGGCATCCTTGACCCACTCCCGACGCAACAGCGTGCGCCCTCGGCCGCGCCGTTCGGCAAAGGCAAACTTGCTGACAACCCGCCCCGCGGCCCGGCGGTGTCGGCTTTGTTTACACCGCCGCGACCAGGGCCAACATCGACAACCACAAGTCATTGATTAAATGTTTAATTCATAAATCGGCGCACCCCTTGCTTTAGTAATAATCCAGGCTCGACGAGCCATTGCTTGACGGAGGGCATCCACATGTTGCGATCAAACTTGTCCAGCCGCGCGACCGTCTTGGCTGCTGCGACCGCCATCTTTCTTTCCCAATTTTTCATCTCGCCTGCCAGCGCCGCCGTGCTGGTTTATGACCCGTTCAACGTCGGCAATGGTCCAGCCGATTATCAGGCTGGCGACGAAGTCGCTGGCACTAACCTACTGGGCGGGCAGAACCCGGCCACGGGTCCGACCGCGTTCTATGCCGGCGCCTGGACGCAGAGCGGTGGCGATGCGCAGGTAGTCAAGGACATCGGCAGCCTGGCCTATCCGTTGTTCCCATCGAGTGGCGGCCAGATACAGGAAACCCTCCAGTTTTCTTGCTGCACATTCGGCCGTAGCGGGCGCGAAATCGCCGGTGGGCTGGGGAGCGGCCTCGATCCGCGCACCATCTATCAGAGCTTTCTGATCGATTTCGGCACCCAGGGTACCGATGACCCGACGTCGTTCGGCAAGCGCGCCTACGAGATGTGGAACGGCGGCATAGGCGATTCGTACCTCGCAGTGGACCTCTTTCTCAATCACTTTTCGGGGGTCAATGAGCTGACCCTCGGGGTGACAACGGCGAGCGGCACGACGTTCGTCCCGGTGAACGGCGGCGGTTTGACGCTGGACGCGCTCGCTGGCGTGCACCTGATGGTCTTCCGCTTCGACTTTCACCCGACCGAAGCGGACGTGGTCAGGCTTTACCTCGATCCGACCAATTCGATCGAACCGCTGACCGCGGCCGCGATGATCGAGGCAGCGAATTCCGACCTGCTGATCACCCATCACGGCGCGATAACCCAGTTCACCTTTTCCGGCGCTGGCCATACCCAGGGAGCCTTCGACGAACTGCGCTGGGGCGACACCTTCGCCGATGTGACGCCATTCCTGACTGCCGAAGTGCCCGAGCCGTTCTCGCTGAGTCTGCTGCTCCTGGGCTTGTTGGGCATCGGGCTGACGCGCCGCCGGCGCTCGCCGGAAGCGGCCTGAAAGCAACTGCAGTCAGGCCTGCGCGGTTTCCGCTTCCTCATTGGCCGACTGCAGTTTCCCTTTGGTCGTCGTGAGCTCCTGCGGGCAGCGGCGGCTGAACCGGAAACCGGACAGATCATTTACGACAACTCCGGAGCGATTACCTGTTCCGTGCACGTTTTTCCCGAGCGGTTGAAAAGCCGGCAAAAAAAGACGAACATGCCGCCCCCGCGCCAAGCTCCGGCCGGCCACCCGCTCACGGAAAAACCATGACATTCAAGGACAGCCCCGCTCACTTCCAGATCGTCGATCTCGCGCTGATCGACCCGGATGCCGCCCACGCCCGCCAGCACCTGGACGAGGCCAGTCTCAAGGGGCTGAGCAATGCGATCCGCCAGATCGGCCTGATCCACCCCTTGATCGTCCGCCCGGCCGCCGGTGGACGCTTCACCGTGATTGCCGGCGAGCGTCGCCGCCAGGCCGCGCTCCTCGCCGGCGAACAAAGTGTGCCGGTGCTGGTGCGCGACTGCGCGCCGGACGAGGCGCTGACCGTTCAGGTCTTCGAGAACATCGGTCTTGGTGTGCGCGCGCCACTGGAGCCGCGCGACATGGCCAACGCCATCCAGACCATCGCCGAACGCTTCGCCACGGCCGAGGAAGCAGCAAGCTATTTCGCCCGCCCGCCGACCTGGCTCGACCAGGCCACCGCCGCTGCCAAGCTCTCCGAAAAAGTCAGCGCCCTCCTCGACGCCGGCAAGATCTCCAGCACCGGCGCCGCCGTGCAACTGGAAAAGCTGGCGAAAAAGAACGAAGCCAGGGCCGATTCGCTGATCGACCAGATCGAACAATTGCCGGAAGGCGAAAAAGTCTCGAAAAAGATCGTCGACAACGCCCTATCCGCCGAAAGCGGCCGCCGCAAAAAGCCGGAAGAACCGGCGCCACCCAGCGAACCGGCCAGCCCGGCAAGCACCGTTGCGCCCAGCGACCTGCCGCCCCTGGAGGAAGCGCCGGCCCCGGCAGCCCAGGCCGCCGCACCGCGCAGCCGGGTCAATCCCGGCAAGGTGAAACTGGTCGCCGAGCTCCTCGGCCTCGATGAAGGCGACGAAGAAGAACTGCTGGTCCGCCTGATCGACGAGTTCCTCGCCCTGAAGCGCGCGTAAGCTGCGGCCATGAACCCGCTTAGTCGCCTGCATCACGATATCGACGCCCGCGTCGCCAGCATCCGGGGCGACCATCCCGAGTGGCTGTGTGGCAAGGGTTGCGACACCTGCTGCCGGCACCTCGCCGCCGTACCGCAACTGACGGCGGCCGAATGGGAACTGCTGCGCAGCGGACTCAGCACGCTGGCAGCGGAACAACTGGCCGCCATCCACCACAACCTCGCCGACCTCGCCAGCCAACCCACGCGCCCCGTCGTCTGCCCACTGCTTGACCGGGACACTGGTGCCTGCCCCGTCTACGCCCAGCGCCCCGTCGCCTGCCGCAGCTATGGCTTCTACGTGCAGCGTGACAAGGGCCTGTATTGCCACGACATCGAAATGCGTGTCACCGATGGCAGCCTGGCCGAAGTAGTATGGGGCAACCACGACGTCATTGACCAGCGGCTCGCCGGGTTGGGCGACAGCCGCCCGCTGACGGCGTGGTTTGGCGAGTGGGCGCCTTCCTGAATACTGCTCGCGGTTCGCCCCGCTGCATCGCGGCTACAATTTGCCTCCCCTTTGCCCGATGGCGACGACGATGAGCGATACCGGCACGCTGAACTTTCTCTGGTCGCAAGCCCTGGTGGCCGGCTTCGCCGCCGCCGGCGCCACCCATGCCGTGCTCTCCCCCGGATCGCGCTCCACCCCGCTGGCCCTGGCCCTGCTGCGCCAGCCCGGCCTGCACTGCACGGTCGCCATCGACGAACGCTGCGCCGCCTTCTTCGCCCTCGGCCTGGCCAAGGCCAGCCGCCGACCGGTACTGCTGCTGGCGACTTCTGGCACCGCGCCGGCCAACTGGCAGCCGGCGGTGATCGAAGCCAGCCAGGCCGGCGTGCCGCTGATCCTGCTCAGCGCCGACCGGCCGCCAGAACTGCAGGACTGCGGCGCCAACCAGACCATCGAGCAGACCGGCCTGTTCGGCGCCCATGTCCGCGCCAGCCACGCGCTCGGCACACCGGAAGCCGGTTTCGCCCCCGGCTGGCTGCACCGACTCACCACCCGCATCGTCGAACAAAGCCAGTGGCCGCATCCCGGGCCGGTGCACGTCAACCAGCCCTTCCGCGAACCGCTGGTGCCGGCCGGCGAAATCCCGGCCGTCGGCGAAGCGCTGCCGACCATCCATGCCAGCCCGCCGCAATTGCTCCCCGACCCCGTCGCCATCCAGCAACTGGCAAGCGCCATTGCCGGCCGCCCCGGGGCCATCGTCTGCGGTGAGCTGCCAGCGACCGCCGGCCTGGCCGAAGCCCTGACCGCCCTTGCCGACCGCCTGAACTGCCCGCTGCTGGCCGAACCGCTCTCCGGCCTGCGTTTTGGCCGGCACGAGCGCAAACACCTCTGCGTCCGCTACAACCGCTGGCTGGCTGACCCGAACAGCGCCGAGCGTCTGCGTCCGCAATGGGTCCTGCGTTTCGGCGCCTTCCCCGTCACCCGCCGCCTGCAGGACTACGTCGCCAGCGCCACCAGCATCCATGCCCTGGTCGAACCCTGGCCACGCTGGAGCGACCCGAGCCACAGCCTGACCCATCTGCTGCGCGCCGCCCCCCTCGCCGCTTGTCAGGCCCTGCTGGCCGCCGCCCCGGCAGCCGGCGCAGACGACTGGCTGACCGCCTTCATGGCACAGGAGCAGAACGCAACAGGCGATGACAGCGCCTGGCACATTCCCGCACTGCTCGCCGAACTACCCGCCGGGATGCCTTTGTTCATCGGCAATTCGCTGGCCATCCGCCAACTCGACAGCGAATCCGGCAGCGGCGAAAAACCGCTGCTCTTCTACGGCAACCGCGGCGCCAGCGGCATCGACGGCAACATCTCGACCGCCATGGGCATCGCCGCCTACCACGGCCGCGTCGTCGCCCTGCTAGGCGACCTGACCGCCCAGCACGACCTCGGCGGCCTGGCCCTGGCCGCCGGCCGTGACGCCATCATCGTCACCATCAACAACGGCGGCGGCGGCATCTTCGACCTGCTGCCGCAAGCCGGCCTGCCCGAATTCGAACAAGGCTGGCGCACGCCACAGCAGATCAGCTTCGAACATGCGGCAGCCACTTTCGGCCTGGGCTACGCGCAGGCAAACGACCGGGTGACTCTCGGCAAGGCCCTGAGACAGGCGCTGGCGGCGGGCGGGCCACGGTTGATTGAAGTTGTGCTGCCCTGATTCGAGGCGCCGATGAACGCTCCATCACCACTGACGTATTTGAACGTGTCGCGAAAACATGATTTTTGCGACACGTTTTCGGCTCATGTCGCTGGTAACGACGCGAGTCGGACGAAAAAATGTTCATCATCCCAAACTGATGCATTTTGCTGGCCACGGACAGCAACCAGTTTGAGGCATACTCCAGAATCGATTTTCAACCTACATAATCTCTACATCCATGGAATGGAGCCAAACCGAAGTTGAAACTACTGTCGCCGACTATCTGCACATGCTGTTCATGGAATTATCCGGGCAAAGCTACAACAAGTCGGCCCACCGAAAACTGCTATTGGCCAAGTTGAATGGCAGGTCCGAAGGTGCCATTGAACGCAAGCACCAGAACATCAGCGCCATCCTTCTAGAGAACGGCTGGCCATACATCAACGGCTACAAACCTTTGGGCAATTATCAAAGCATGCTCAAGGAGATAGTCGAGAAACGTTTGTGGGACAACCGCTCGCTGGACGAGGCTGCGATTCAAGCAACTCTTTCCCCGGCCATCACCCCTCTGCTGCAAGACTACTCACGAACACTAGTCAGTCCGCCTGATCAGCATTGGGTCGCGAAAGAGCCTGCGGCTGTTTATCGGCTGCCGCAACAACGAGACTATCTGGAACGTGAAGCACGCAATGCATCCTTGGGACTGGCTGGCGAAACATTTGTTCTTAGCTTCGAACATATGCGTCTGCGCGCTTGCGGCCAACACAAGTTGGCCGACAAGGTCGAACACGTATCCCAGAGCCAGGGTGATGGTCTTGGTTTCGATGTGCTTTCTTTCGAGGCTGATGGCCGCGAGCGATTCATTGAGGTCAAAACCACTGCTTTTGGCAAGGAGACCCCCTTCTTCATCAGTCAGAACGAAGTCAGCTTCGCCACGGAAAACGCAACCCAATTTCACCTTTACCGGCTTTTCGACTTCCGCCGGACTCCGCGTCTCTTCGATTTGCCTGGCGTAGTAGAACAACACTGCAAAATGAGTCCGGCCAATTACATCTGCCGCTTCAGTTGAGATAAGCAGGAAACCCCCTGACAAACACCAAGAAAACGCCAATTAACCCCTGCTCCAGCGGCAACAGCCTGAATCCAGCATCCGTTACCATCTACGCCGCCTGCAAGTAGACAACAGAATCTCTCACATTGGTCCCAGCAAAGGCTGGCCAAAGGGAGGTCATCGACTGAAATGATTAAAGAAGAAAAAGACCTGTCCAAGCACACCCCGATGATGCGGCAGTACCTCGGGCTGAAATCAAACCATCCCAATACCCTGCTTTTCTACCGCATGGGCGATTTCTACGAGTTGTTCCATGAGGATGCGGAGAAAGCGGCGCGGCTGCTGGACATCACGCTGACCACGCGCGGGCAGTCGGCCGGGGTACCGATCAAGATGTGCGGCGTACCTTTCCATTCGCTGGAGCCTTATCTGGCGCGACTGGTGAAGCTGGGCGAGTCGGCGGTGATCTGCGAGCAGATCGGTGACCCGGCGACCAGCAAGGGGCCCGTGGAACGAGCGGTGGCGCGCATCGTCACGCCGGGCACGCTGACTGACGCGGCGTTGATCGACGACAAGCAGGACATCTGGCTGCTGGCGGTGACGACGCTACGCAACATGGCCGGCATCGCCCGGCTCAATCTGGCCAGCGGCGAGTTCATTCTGATCGAGGTACCGGCCGAGCAGATTCCGGCGACGCTGGAGCGCATCCGCCCGGCGGAAATTCTCTACCCGGAAAGCTGGACGCCGAACTTCGGCGTCGATGTGGCGCGCACGCGTCAGCCGGACTGGTATTTCGATTTTGATTCGTCCAGGCGCCTGCTCTGCGAGCAGTTCGAGGTCGCCTCGCTCGCCGGTTTCGGCGCCGAAGGCCTGAAGCCGGCGATTGCCGCAGCCGGCGCGCTACTGCAGTACGCGCAGGCGACGCAGTCGGGCAAGTTGCCGCATCTGCGCGGCTTGACCGTGGAAATCGAAGGCGCCTATCTCGGCCTCGACCTGGCCACCCGGCGCAATCTGGAATTGACCGAGACCCTGCGCGGCCAGCCGTCGCCGACGCTGTTTTCGCTGCTCGACAACTGCGTCACCAGCATGGGCTCGCGCCTGCTGCGTCATACGCTGCATCACCCGCTACGCGACCGAGCGATTCCGGCGGCCCGCCATGGCGCCGTCGAAGCACTGCTGGACGATTACGGTCGCCTGGCCGGTGAAACGCGCAAGGCCCTGCGCGGCATTGCCGACATCGAGCGCATCGCCGGCCGCATCGCGCTACGCAACGCCCGGCCACGCGATCTGGCCAGCCTGCGCGAATCGCTGGCTCGCCTGCCGGAACTGCGGGCGCCGCTGGCCGGCACGGCTTCCGAACTGCTGACCCAGGCCTTTGCCGAACTGGCAACGCCGGCTGAAGCCCTCAACCTGCTGGTTCGCGCCATCGCCGCTGAACCGGGTGCCCAGGTGCGCGACGGCGGTGTCATCGCGCCGGGTTTCGATGCCGATCTGGACGAACTGCGTTCGCTCAACGACAACTGCGGTGCCTTCCTCGTCGACATGGAAGTGCGCGAACGCGAGCGCAGCGGCATCAACAGCCTCAAGGTCGAATTCAACAAGGTGCATGGCTTCTACATCGAGGTCACGCACGCCAATGTCGACAAGATTCCCGACGACTACCGCCGCCGGCAGACGCTGAAGAATGCCGAGCGCTACATCACGCCGGAACTGAAGGCTTTCGAGGACAAGGCCCTGTCGGCGCAGGAACGCTCGCTGGCCCGGGAAAAGCTGCTCTACGAGGGTATCCTCGACGCCCTGCTGCCGGTGGTGCCGACCTTACAGACCATCGCCCGTGCCATCGCCCAGCTCGACCTGCTGGCCGGCTTCGCCGAGTCGGCGCTGAAGCGCAACTGGTGCAAGCCGGAATTCGCCGAGGAAACGCAGCTGGCGATCGTCGCCGGCCGCCACCCGGTGGTCGAGGGCGAACTGGCCAACCAGGCCGAGACCTTCATCGCCAACGACTGCCGGCTGGCCGACGACCGCCGCCTGCTGCTGATCACCGGCCCGAACATGGGCGGTAAATCGACCTACATGCGCCAGGTTGCGCTGATCGCCCTGCTCGCCCACATCGGTAGCTACGTGCCGGCCGAGCGCTGCCTGCTCGGCCCGCTCGACCGCATCTTCACCCGCATCGGCGCCTCCGACGACCTGGCTTCCGGCCGTTCGACCTTCATGGTCGAGATGACCGAAGCCGCCGCCATCCTGCACCACGCAACGCACCAGAGCCTGGTGCTGATGGACGAAATCGGCCGCGGCACCTCGACCTTCGACGGCATGGCGCTGGCCATTGCCATCCTCCGCCACCTGATCGAGAAGAACCGCAGCCTGACCCTGTTCGCTACGCACTATTTCGAGATGACGCGGCTGTCGCACGAGTATGCCGAACTGGCCAACGTCCATCTCGGCGCCGTCGAACACGCGCACAAGATCATTTTTCTGCACGCCGTCGAGGAAGGTCCGGCCAACCAAAGCTACGGTATCCAGGTGGCGGCGCTGGCCGGCATTCCGTCGACGGTCGTGCGCGCGGCGCGCAAGCAGTTGCGCGAGTTCGAACAGCGCGCCGCGGTCGATCCGCTGCAGCCCGACCTGTTCGCGCAAGCTGGCCCGGAACCCGAGCCAGTCGAGGCCGAACCGCACCCGGCCATCGAACACCTGGCCGCCATCGACCCGGACAGCCTGACGCCACGTGAGGCACTCGATGCGCTGTACGCGCTGAAGGGCCTGCTGCGTTGAGGCGCTGGCTGGTCCTTCTGCTGCTGCTCGGCGCCTTGCCGGCCAGTGCGGAGATCTGGCGTTTCGGATTGATCGGCGACACGCCCTACAGCGAACGCGAACGCACCGAGCTGCCGAAGATGCTGGCGGCGATGGCCGACAGTTCGGTCGACTTCATCGTCCATGTCGGCGATTTCAAAGGCGGAACTTCGCCCTGTGATGACGCCTTGTTCATCGACCGCTTCGCGCTCTTCGACGCCAGCCGTGTGCCCTTCATCTACCTGCCGGGCGATAACGAATGGACTGACTGCCGGCGTGTTGCCGGCGGCTCCTACGATCCTGTTGAACGCCTGGGCAAGCTGCGCGAGTTGTTCTGGCGCGAGCCGCATTCGCTCGGCCAGCGGCGCCTGGCACTCGAACGCCAGCCCGGCGGCTATCCGGAGCATTCGCGCTTCCGCATCGGGCCGGTGCTTTTCGTCACCTTCAATCTGCCCGGCGACAACAACCACCACGGCCCGAAAGAAACACCTTGGCCGGAATTCACCGCCCGCAATCCGCAGGTGCTGGCCTGGTTGGAGGACAACTTTGCCCTGGCCCGGCGCGAGCAGCTGGTCGGCATCGTACTGATGTTCCAGGCCAATCCGGGTTTTGCCAGTTTTTCCCGCGGCCTCCCGCATCGCGGCTACCGCGACTTCCTGCACGAACTGCGGCGCGAAGTCGAGAACTTTGCTGGCCCCGTGGTGGTCGTACATGGCGACACCCACATCAGCCGAATTGACCAGCCACTGCGCGGGGCCGATGGCCGACCGCTAGCCAATTTCACCCGCGTCGAAACCTTCGGCTACCCCTTCATGGGTTGGACAGGTGGCATCATCGACACCGGCCACCCGCAGCTTTTCCGTTTTGAACCCCACCCCTGGCCGCCACGCAAGGATTGATCATGACGACGGACAACACCCCTGACCGGCAAGCGGAACCCGAACGCAGCGCCATCGATGCACTGACTCACCCGGTTCTGCTCGAATTCGGCGCTACCTGGTGCGGCCACTGTCAGGCGGCCCAACCTTTGATCGCCGCGGCGCTGGTCGCACATCCCGATCTGGCGCATCTGCGCATCGAGGATGGTCCGGGTCGCCGGCTCGGCCGTTCCTTCCGCGTCAAGCTGTGGCCGACCCTGATCCTCATGCAGCGGGGCGAGGAACTCGCCCGTCTGGTCCGCCCGGGCAGCAGCGAAGAGATCGCCACTGCCCTCGCCGGCCTACGGCCAGCATGAGTCTTTCCGCAGGCCGCGGCTGACGATCAGTTGCCGCTCAAGCGAACGCGCGCCGGGCGGCGCCAGCAGGCCGGCATCTGCAGGCTGCTCAGGTCCGGATCATCATTGGCAAAAATTTCCCTGGCTCGCGCCAGACGCGCCATCTCGTCCCGCGAAATGCCGGCGATAAGGTCAAACCATGCCTGAATCTGTTTCATGTCGGCTCCCATCTCAAAGTCGATTGAACTGAAGCGGCGCTGCTGTCGGCGCCACGCATGGGAGGAATATATACAACTACTGTGTATTTGTACAGTACTTGTATTTTATCGCAGGCCAGAAACGACAATGCCCGTCGAAACGGGCATTGGTGTGGGCTGAAAGGCTGCGCTTAGTGGCAGGTTTCCTCGTCGTCATCCGGGTTGTGCACATGGCCGTGTTCGACTTCCTCGGCGCTGGCCGGACGGATCGTCCGCACCGTACAGGTGAACACCAGGGCCATGCCGGCCAGCGGATGGTTGCCGTCGAGCACTACCTTGTCGTCGGCAATGTCGGTCACGCGATAGATGACGAAGTCGTCGTCGCCGCCGTCTTCCGGACCACCTTCGAACTGCATGCCGACCTGCAGTTCCTTGGGGAAGTCCTTGCGCGGCTCGATCTGCACCATCTCGGCATCGTAGTCGCCGAAGGCTTCGTCCGGCTGCAACTTGACCTGGACCGACTCACCGATTTTCTTGCCTTGCAGCGCTTCCTCGATCTTCGGAAAGATGTCGTCGTAACCGCCATGCAGATAGATGAGCGGCTCGCGGCCTTCGTCGACGACCTCGCCATCCGGATCGGTGACGTGGTAATCGAGGGTGATGACGGTATCCTTGGCAACCTGCATGTTCATGAATTCATTTCCTTGACCAGGCGCAGCACGTCCAGTGCGTGGCCCTTGTAATTAACGTTGTACAGCGCATGGCGAATCTTACCCGTGCGCTCGATGATGAAGGTGGAACGAACGATGCCGAACTTCTTCTGGCCATCCACCTCCTTCTGCTGCCAGACACCGTACTGCTTGCAGACTGTGCCTTCGGCATCGGACAGCAGTTCCAGCCCAATGCCTTCCTTGTCACGGAACTCCGCGTGTTTCATGCAATCGTCGCGGCTGATGCCGAAGACCAGGCAATCCTGCTTGTGAAAATCGTCCTCGTGATCGGAGAAATCGGTAGCTTCCTTGGTGCAGCAAGGCGTTCCATCCTTGGCATAGAAGAACAGCACGATATGCTTGCGGCCAAGATGGCTTGCCAGATCGACCGTCTCCATATCGGCATCCGGCAAGGCAAACGACGGGGCGGCTTCGCCAACCTTGAGCAGCATGTTGTTCTCCTGGAGCGCTCTCTTCGGGGGACTGCTGAGAACGATTCTAGCGGAGGCATCTGCCGTGGTCGACGCCTTTGTTTCGTTATTTGCCGGGAACCTTTTCAGGGATCTGTACGAAACTTTCGTCCTGCCGGATCATGCCCAGTTCGAAGCGGGCGCGCTCTTCGATCGCGTCGTAGCCTTGCTTCAAATCGCGGACCTCGGCATCGAGGCCGGCGTTGCGGATTTCCAGTTTGCGCGTGGCTTCCTTCTGTACCTGTAGCTGACGGTCGTGTTCCCAGACCCTGAGCCATCCTCCCTTACCCAGCCAGAGCGGGTACTGGATGATGACGATGAGGGCGACCAGGCCGCCCGTCAGCCAGCGCATGGCAGATTATTAACGCAGGTTGTAGAAGGTTTCACGCCCCGGATAGGAAGCGGTATCGCCGAGATCTTCCTCGATGCGCAGCAGCT
>DDWF01000118.1:91570-108844 GCA_002345845.1 Betaproteobacteria bacterium UBA2293
CCGACGGCGATGTCGGCGATGGTGCTGTCCTCGGTCTCGCCGGAACGGTGCGAGATCACCGCGGTATAGCCGGCGCGCTTGGCCATTTCGACGGCGGCGAAGGTTTCCGACAGGGTGCCGATCTGGTTGATCTTGATCAGGATCGAGTTGGCGATGCCCTTCTGGATGCCTTCCTTGAAGATGCGGGTATTGGTGACGAAGATGTCATCGCCGACGATCTGCACCTTGGAACCCAGGCGGTCGGTCAGCAGCTTCCAGCCGTCCCAGTCTGCTTCGGACATGCCGTCCTCGATGGAAACGATCGGGAACTGGTCGGCCAGATTGGCCAGGTAGTCGGTGAACTGTGCCGAAGTCAGCTCCAGGCCTTCACCGGCCAGCTTGTACTTGCCATCCTTGTAGAACTCCGAAGCTGCGCAGTCGAGCGCCAGCAGCACGTCCTGGCCGGGCACGTAGCCGGCGGCCTCGATCGCCTGCATGATCAGTTGCAGGGCCTCGGCATGGCTGCCCAGGTTCGGGGCAAAGCCGCCTTCGTCACCGACGGCGGTGGAGTGGCCGGCCTTGTCCAGCAGCTTCTTCAGCGCATGAAAAATCTCGGCGCCGCAGCGCAGGGCCTCGCGGAAGGTGTTGGCACCGACCGGCATGACCATGAATTCCTGGATGTCCAGGCTGTTGTTGGCGTGCTCGCCGCCGTTGATGATGTTCATCATCGGCACCGGCATCTGCATCGGCGCCATGCCGCCGAAGTAGCGGTAGAGCGGCAGGCCGGATTCTTCGGCAGCGGCCTTGGCGACGGCCATCGAAACGGCCAGGATGGCGTTGGCGCCGAGGCGCGACTTGTTGTCGGTACCGTCGAGCTCGATCATCGTCTGGTCGATGAAGGCCTGTTCCTGGGCGTCAAGACCGATGATGGCTTCGGAAATCTCGGTATTGATGTTCTCGACCGCCTGCATCACGCCCTTGCCGAGATAGCGGCTCTTGTCGCCGTCGCGCAGCTCGATGGCTTCGCGGGTACCGGTGGAAGCACCGGACGGCACGGCGGCACGCCCCATGACACCGGACTCGAGGAGTACGTCAGCCTCGACCGTGGGATTGCCACGGGAATCGAGGATTTCACGGGCGACAACATCAACAATTGAACTCATATTTCTTCCTTATAAACAGAAGGTTGAGAAAACAAATTAAAGTGGATTATCAACACCGGAGACGACCAGCATGTTCATCTCGGCGGCCCCTTCTCGGGTCTGCCGGGCCTGCTGGTACTCGGGTGAATGGTAGAAATTTCTAGCCTGCTCGACCGAGTCAAACTCGACGATGACCAGGCGTTGCGGGGCACTCCAAGGGCCTTCGAGAATCTCGGCCGGACCACCGCGGATGATGAAGCGCCCACCGTATTGCTCGACGGCAGCCAGCGACAGGGGCTTGTAGCGTTCGTAGGCAGCGGTGTCGTGCACCTTGGCTTCGGCAACGATATAGCCCCTGGCGGTCACTTCAATTCCTCAAAACCGGCTGCCTTGGTCGCCTTGTCCAGTGCCACCAGCGTCGCCAGCAGGCTTTCCATGCGCTGCAGCGGCCAGCTGTTGGGGCCGTCCGACCAGGCTTTTTCCGGACAAGGATGGGTCTCCATGAACAATCCGGAAATACCCACCGCTACCGCCGCCCGCGCCAGCACCGGGACGAACTCGCGCTGACCGCCGGAAGTTGTGCCCTGACCACCCGGCAACTGCACCGAATGGGTGGCATCGAAGACGACCGGACAGCCGGTTTCGCGCATGATGGCCAGGCTGCGCATGTCGGAAACCAGGTTGTTGTAGCCGAACGAAGCGCCACGCTCGCAGACCATCAGATTGTCGGCACCGTTGTTCACTTCCCGCGCCTTGTCGACGACGTTCTTCATGTCGCCCGGCGCCAGGAACTGGCCCTTCTTGATGTTGACCGGCTTGCCGCAGGCGGCCACGGCATGGATGAAATCGGTCTGCCGGCAGAGGAAGGCCGGCGTCTGCAGGACATCGACCACCGAGGCGACCT
The DNA here is from genome assembly GCA_002345845.1 of Betaproteobacteria bacterium UBA2293. The sequence continues at coordinate 93,596 of DDWF01000118.1, forward strand.
GGGCGATCTGGTCGACTTCATGGACGTCGGTCAGCACCGGCACGCCGATCTGCCGCTGCACTTCGGACAGGATCCGCAGCCCCTCGTCGATGCCGAGGCCGCGCACCGACTTGCCTGAACTGCGGTTGGCCTTGTCGTAGGAGGCCTTGAAGATGTAATTCACGCCGAGACGGGAACAGACTTCCTTCATGTAACCGGCGACATCCAGGCACAGGGCTTCGGATTCGGCCGTACACGGACCGGCGATCAGGAACAGGGGCTGGTCGAGCCCGGCTTCGAATCCGCAGAGTTTCACCGTTTTTTCGCCTTTTGCTGACTGGCCAGCGCCGCCTTCACATAGGAGCTGAACAACGGATGTCCCTGGCGCGGGTTGGAGGTGAATTCCGGATGGAACTGGCAGCCGACAAACCACGGATGAACGGCGGCCGGCAGTTCGACCATTTCGCACAGATCGGTGCCCGGGGCGCGACCGGCGACGACCAGGCCCTTCTCTTCGAGCTGGGCGAGCAGCGTGTTATTGACTTCGTAACGGTGACGATGGCGTTCGGTGATTTCCGGCGCCCCGTAGATCTCACGCGCCAGCGAACCTTCGGCCAGCTTGCAGACCTGGGCGCCGAGACGCATGGTGCCGCCGATGTCGGATTCCTCGCTGCGCTTCTCGACCTTGCCGGAGGCGTCGAGCCACTCGGTGATCAAGCCGATCACCGGGTACGGCGTGTCGGCGACGAACTCGGTCGAATGGGCGTCGTTCATGCCAGCGACGTTGCGGGCAAATTCGACGACAGCCATCTGCATGCCAAGACAGATGCCAAGGTAAGGCACCTTGTTCTCGCGGGCATAGCGAATCGCGGCAATCTTGCCTTCGGTGCCACGACGGCCAAAACCGCCCGGAACCAGGATGGCGTCCATGCTTTCAAGAACGCCGGTGCCGTCCTTCTCAATGTTTTCGGAATCAATGTATTCGATGTCAATCTTGCTGCGGGTATGGATACCGGCATGCTTGATCGCTTCGATCAACGATTTGTAGGACTCGGTCAGGTCGACGTACTTGCCGACGAAAGCGATGCGCACCGTGTTCAGCGGGTGCTCCATGGCGTCAATCAGCTTCTCCCAGACGTCCAGATCGGCTGCCTTGGCCAGGATATTCAGTTTGTGGCAGACGATCTCGTCGAGCATCTGGTCGTGCAGCATGCCGGGAATCTTGTAGATCGAATCGGCATCGAGGCACTCGATGACGGCTTCCGGCATGACGTTGCAGAACAGCGCGATCTTGCGCCGTTCTTCCACCGGAATCGAGCGGTCGGCACGGCACAACAGGATGTCCGGCTGGATACCGATCTCGCGCAATTCCTTGACCGAGTGCTGAGTCGGCTTGGTCTTCAATTCGCCTGCCGTCGGGATGTAGGGCAGCAAAGTCAGGTGCATGTAGCAGACGTTGTTGCGGCCTTCCTCGATGCCCATCTGGCGGATGGCTTCGAGGAACGGCAGCGACTCGATGTCGCCGACCGTGCCACCGACTTCGACGATGGCCACGTCGGCGCCTTCGGCACCAGCCTTGATCTTGATCTTGATCTCGTCAGTGATGTGCGGAATGACCTGTACGGTCTTGCCGAGATACTCGCCCCGGCGTTCCTTCTTGATCACGGTGTCGTAGATCTGACCGGTGGTGAAATTGTTGCGCTTGGCCATACGGGCGCTGGTGAAGCGCTCGTAATGCCCCAGGTCGAGATCGGTCTCGGCGCCATCCTCGGTGACGAAAACCTCTCCGTGCTGGAAAGGACTCATCGTGCCGGGGTCGACGTTGATGTAGGGGTCNNGGGTAACCTTGATGCCGCGGGATTCCAGAATGGCCCCCAGCGACGCGGCGGCGATGCCTTTGCCCAAAGAGGACACGACACCACCCGTAACGAAAACGTATTTGGTCATGGAAAGACAGGCTGCGGGAAAGCCGAATGATAGCCGATAAGGCGGAAAATCCCCAAGTCTCGCCGGCCACTTATGCATTCCGTTCAGGTTTTGCCCCGCGCCGGCCGCGGCACATAAGCAGGCGACGATTTGTTAGAATTGCCGGCTTTTCCGTCTGCAGACACGCGCTTGAAAAACGTTCTCGTCATCACCTACTCCCAGACTGGCCAACTGGCCGACGTCACAGCCCAAGTCGTCGCTCCGTTGCGGGCGGCGGGGCATTTCGTCCATCAGGAAGTGCTGCAGCCGGTCACGCCTTTTCCCTGGCCGTGGCCCATCGTCCAGTTCGTCGATGCCATGCCCGAGTGTGTCCAGGAAGATCCGCCACCATTGAAGCCGCTGGGCATTCCGGCCAATATCGATTTCGATCTGGTCATCCTCAGCTATCAGGTCTGGTATCTCTCCCCGGCCCTGCCAATCACCGCCTTCATGCAGTCGGTCGAAGCCCGGCGCCTGCTCGCCGGCAAACCAATCGTCACCCTCGTCGCCTGCCGCAACATGTGGCTGGCGGCCCACGATGCGATGCAGCGGATGATCGCCAGCGTTGGCGGCAAGCTGCGCGACCACGTCGTTCTGGTCGACCAGGGTCATGCGCTGGCCACCTTCGTCACCACGCCGCGCTGGGTGCTGACCGGCAAACGCGACCGCTGGCTGGGCCTGCCGCCGGCCGGCGTGGCGCCGGAAGAAATCCGCCGCGCCAGCCGCTTCGGCCGTGCCTTGGTTGATGCGCTGGCCAGCGACAGTGAAAAACAGGAAGCCCCGATGCTAACCGGCCTGCAGGCGGTCGAGGTGAATCCGCGCCTGGCCATGAGCGAACGCGCCGTGCGCCGCGCCTTCGGCGTCTGGTCGCGGCTGATCCGCTGCTTCGGCCAGCGCGGTTCATGGACGCGCCGGCCGATTCTGGCGGTCTTCGCCCTCTACCTGATCACCATGATCCTCACCGTGGTCCCCATCAGCCTGTTGTTACAATGGCTGCTCGCCCCGCTGCTCAGACCGCGCCTGGAGCGGATGCGCCAGCAACTGGAACTGCCGTCCGGCTCGCAGGATTTCAATCTCGCCAAATATGAATACTAGCAACACGGTTTACATCACCCGAACCGCCTCATTCATGCCCAACGCCCCGGTCGATAACGACGGCATCGAGGGCATTCTCGGCATGATCGGTGGCAAACCATCGCGGGCACGGCGCATCATCCTGCGCAGCAACGGCATCCGCCAGCGCCACTACGCCATCGACCCGGCAACCGGCCAGCAGACGCACACCAATGCCCAGATAAGCGCCGAAGCCGTGCGCGGCCTGTTCGCTGACGATGCCGCTCTGGCCGCCATTGACTGCCTGGCCACCGGCACCTCACGCCCCGACCAGCTGATGCCCGGGCATGCCGTGATGGTGCATGGCGAACTGCGCAATCCGCCGTGCGAAGTGGTATCCACAGCCGGCATCTGCGTCTCCGGCGTCACCGCCCTCAAGTACGCCTTCATGTCGGTGCTCTGCGGTTTTTCACAGACCGCCGTTGCCGTCGGCTCCGAACTGGCTTCGGCCGGACTGCATGCGCGCAACTTCGAAGCCGAATCGGTGCATCGCCTGGCCGAACTGGAAACCAACCCGGAAGTCGCCTTCGAGAAGGACTTCCTGCGCTGGATGCTGTCCGACGGCGCCGGCGCCTTCCTGCTGCAGAAGCAGCCGCGCCCGGATGGCATCTCCCTGCGCATTGACTGGATCGAAGTCCTGTCACAGGCCGACACCATGCAGGTCTGCATGTACGCCGGCGGCGAAAAGCAGGAGGACGGCACGCTCAAGGGCTGGCAGGAGTTTTCCGCCGAGGAATGGACCCAGCGCTCGGTCTTCACCGTCAAGCAGGACGTCCGCCTGCTCAACACCGCCGTGATCGAGGAAACTTTCGGCAAGCCGGTACGCCAGGCGATGCGCAAGTACGGTCTGCGTGCCGAAGACATCGACTACCTGCTGCCGCACATGTCCTCCGAATACTTCCACCAGCCGATCGCCCAGTGCATCGCCGCCTCCGGATTTCCGATCCCCGAGGAAAAGTGGTTCACCAACCTGCACACCAAGGGCAATACCGGCTCGGCGTCGGTCTACATCATGGTCGACGAGTTGTTGCAGAGCGGCCGCCTCAAGCACGGCGAGCGCATCCTCTGCATGGTCCCGGAAAGCGGCCGCTTCACCGGCGCCCTGATTCATCTGACCGCCGTCGGCCATGCGTGAAGACGAGGTCCCGCAGGAGGGCAACAGTACCCTCGGCGGCTATCGCAAAGCGGTCTATGCCCGTGGCGACGACGGCCACATCCACCTGGTGGCGTCGGCCGGCTGGGAGGTCGAGGAAATCGTCACGCGTCAGGCCGTGGAGGATCTCGACCGCCTGGCCGAAGACGCCCGCCAGCGCGTGATCGCCGGCCAGACCAGCCCACTGGAATACCACATGCACCGGCTGCGCATGGATGTGCTACTGCTCTCCCAGCTCACCGGTCTCTGGCAATGGCGCATCCGTCGGCACCTGCGGCCGGACGTCTTCGCCGGCCTGAAGCCATCACTGCTCGCCCGTTACGCCGAGGTCATGGGCATCGGCATGGAAGAACTGAAGAAGGTCGATTGATGGAATTCCAGCACCGCCACGCGTCCCATTGCGAAAGTGGCGTCATGTCCTCGCTGCTCAGCCATCACGGCCTGCCCATTTCGGAAGCGATGGCCTTCGGGCTGTCATCGGCGCTGTCCTTCGCCTATCTGCCGATCATCAAGATTAACGGCCTGCCGCTGGTCGCCTACCGGATGCCACCGCGGCACATCGTCAAGGGACTGCAGAAGCCGCTCGGCGTGAAGATGCGCTTCGAGACCTTCAGCAGCCCGCAAGCTGGAGAAGCGCGGCTGAACGAGTTGCTGGCGCAGGACAAGCTGGTCGGCATGCAGACCTCGATCTTCTGGCTGCCCTACATTCCGCAGGATCTGCGCTTCCATTTCAACGCCCACAACGTACTGGCCTTCGGCCGCGACGGACAATCCGGCGATTACCTGCTCTCTGACCCGGTGGCCGAGCACGCCGTCACCTGCCCACCGGCCGACCTCGCCCGCGCCCGTTTCGCCAAGGGCATCATGGCGCCCAAAGGCCTGCTCTACTACCCCGAGAACAAGCCGGCGACGCCCGACTGGCAGCGGATTCTGCCCAAGGCCATGCGCAAGACAACGCGGGTCATGCTCGATGCCCCGCTACCGATCATCGGCGCCCGCGGTATCCGTCGCCTGGCCAATGCCTTCGACCGGCTGGACGCAAAGAATGCCGCGGCGGCAACCAAGCTATTCATCGGCCAGGTGGTCCGCGCCCAAGAGGAGATTGGCACTGGCGGCGCCGGTTTCCGCTTCATCTACGCCTCTTTTTTGCAGGAATCGGCGGAACTGCTCGGCAAACCGCAGCTTGATGAACTGGCCGAAACGCTGATCGACATCGGTGATGAATGGCGCGAATTTGCCCTGGCCACCGCCCGCATGATTCGCGACCGCGATCCGCTGCAGCCCGCGGCGCTGTCCGGCAAGCTGCGCCGGATCGCTGACCGCGAGCAGGCCTTCTTCCGCGACCTGCGTCGCGCCCTCTGATGCTGTCCGTCGACAGCCTCTCCTATCGCTACGAATCGGCTGCCGCGCCGGCACTCGACAGCGTGTCCCTGAACATTCCGGCCGGCGGCATCTACGGTCTGCTCGGCCCGAACGGCGCCGGCAAGACGACGCTGATTTCGCTGATTGCCGGCCTGCTGAACCTGTCCGCCGGTCGCATCACCCTCAGCAGCGAGCCGCTGGCTGCCGCCCGTGCCGCCCAGCCGCGGGCCATCGCCCTGGTGCCGCAGGACTACGCCTTCTATCCAATGCTGACGACGCGCGAAAATCTGCGTTTCTTCGGTGGCACGCTGGGCCTTGCCGGCTCCGAGCTGGCGGCGCAAGTGGACCATGTCATCGCCTTCGCCCGCCTCGAACAGGTGGTCGGCAAACGCGCCGAACAACTCTCCGGCGGCCTGCGCCGGCGCCTCAACCTGGCCATCGGCCTGCTCGGCAAGCCGCAATTGCTGTTGCTCGACGAACCCACCGTCGGCGTCGATCCGCAGTCGCGGCACTTCCTGCTCGAATCCATCGCTGCCCTGCCGGCTGCGGGAACGACCGTTGTCTATACCAGCCACTACATGGAAGAGGTCGAGGCCATCTGCCAGCGCATCGCCATCATCGATCAGGGACGCCTGCTCGCCGAGGGGACGCTGGAGGACATCCTGCACAGTCCGCAGCCGTTGCTCGAGATTCATCTGGACCGCCCGTTGCCGCAGGAACTGGCGGAGCACTACGGCGCCCACGCCATTGCCAGCAGCAAATATCGCCTGGAACTCGCCGCGGCCACCGAACTGCCCCGCCTGCTTGACGAACTGGCCGGCCACGGCTGCTCGGTACGCGACCTCAGCTTCGGCCAGCACAACCTCGAACAGGTGTTCATGCGCCTGACCAACCGTTCGTTGCGGGACTGACATGTCGCCCCGTCTGCTCGCCCTCTGGCTCAAGGAAATCATCGCCCTCAGCCGCGACCGCCACGGCCTGCTGGCCCTGTTCATCATGCCGACCATCTTCATCCTGGTGATGACGATGGCCCTGCGCGATGCCTTCACCCCGGGCACCACCATCGACGCGCCCTATGTCGTCATCGATCTCGACCGCAGCACCCATTCGCAGTCACTGATCCGCCGGCTGGAAAAGACCGCCAGCTTTCAGCGTGTCGCCGCCGACGATGATGCCGAAGCTGCCCGTCAAGGCATCGCCAGCGGCCGCCAGGCGCTGGCCCTGGTCTTGCCCAAGGGCTTCGGCGAACGTCTGCTGACCCCGTCCGGCGCCGACGGCCAGCCGACCGAACCCTTGCAACTGCTGGTTGACCCGACCCTCAATCCAGCCCTGCAACTGGCCTTCCGCAACCAGGTCATGGCCGCCCTCGGTGCCCTGCGCGCCGACGAACTGACCCAGCGCGCCGGCAAGCTGTTCGGCCTGCCGACCGTCCCCGGCACCCAGGCGGAGAAGGAGTGGCCCGACGAGATCGTCAGCGTCGCCGTGCGCAACGACAGCAACGTCCGGCCGCCCTCCTCGGTACAGCAGAACGTCCCGGCCTGGCTGATCTTCGCCATGTTCTTCGTCGTCATCCCGGTCTCCTCGATTTTCATCACCGAACGCCAGCAGGGCACCCTGCAGCGCCTGCGCAGCATGGGCGTGCCCTTCCGGCTGATCCTCGCTGGCAAGCTGCTGCCTTTCTTCGTCGTCAATCAGCTACAGGCGCTGCTCATGGTGGCCGTCGGCCTCTTTGTCGTGCCGCTGTTCGGCAGCGAGGCCCTGGAAATGCCCGGCACCCTGCCGCAAATGGCCAACTGGGGCGCCGTCTCGATCGCCGTCAGCCTGGCCGCCGTCGCCTGGGCGCTGTTGATCGCCAGTATCGCCCGCACGTCCGAACAGGCAACCGTCGTCGGCGGTGTCGGCAACATCCTGATGGGCGCCATTGGCGGCATCATGGTGCCCAAATTTGTCATGCCCGCCGGCATGCAGACCCTGGCCAGCCTGTCGCCGATGAGCTGGGCTCTCGACGGCTTCCACATGGTGATGCTGCGTCACGGCAGCTTCGCCGATCTCCTGCCCAGCCTGGCCAAACTGCTGGTCTTTGCCATCCTGGCGCTGACCGCTGCCGTCTGGCTCAATCAGCGCGCCCTCGCCACCCGCTCATGAACCCAGACCTCCGCCACGAACTGAAAATCCTGATCATCGAAGCCTGTGAAAAGGACTGTACGCCGGCCGACATCACCGACGACGAGGTATTGTTTGGCGCCGAGGCCCCATTGCAGCTCGATTCGCTCGACGCCCTGCAGATTTCCATGGCCATCAAGAAGCAATACGGCCTGCGCCTGCCGGACAGCAAGGACACCCGCCGCATCCTCTCCTGTGTCGCCAATTTGGCCGAGCATCTGGAAGGCTGGCTCGCCACCCGTTCATGAGGCGACCGGTCTATCTCGGCGCCAGCGGCCTCGTCTGCGCCCGCGGCACCTCGCCGACGGCCGTCGCCACCGCACTTGCTGCCGGTGACTCTGGCAGCGACTGGCGCCAGCACGGTAGCCGACGTTTTCCCTGGTTTGCACTGCCGCTCGCCGAACAGGACTGGCTCGTCCGTGCCGAAAAAGCAGTCCGCCTGGTCGCCGAAGGCCTCGGCCCACTGCCACCGACAACGCCGCTGTTCGTCGCCTCCTCATCCTTCCAGGTCGGCCTCTGCGAAACACGGCCGCCGCCCTACGACCTGCCGCTCGCCAATGCCTCCTTCAGCCGCCAGCTAGCCACCTGGATGCAGCTCGCCGGTCCGCGCTACAGCTTCTCCAATGCCTGCATTTCCGGCTTCTCGGCCATCGATGCCGCGCGCAGCCTGATCGCCGCCGGTCAGATCGACGAAGCCGTGGTGCTCGGCTGCGAATTGGCCAACGCCAGCACGCTGGCCGGCTTCGCTGCCCTCGAACTGCTCTCGCCGTCAGCCTGCCGACCCTTCGACCGCGACCGCGACGGACTGGTCCTCGGCGAAGCGGTCGCTGCCATCCACCTCTCCGCCACGCCGAGCCCCTGGCGCATTGCCGCCCTGCGCACCGGCATCGATGCCTGGTCGATTACCGGCCCCGATCCGGACGGTGGCCCGATCGCCGACCTGCTCGGCGAATGCCTGCAGGAAGCCCGCCTTGCGGCCACCGACATCGGCCTGGTCAAGCTGCAGGCCGCAGGCTCACCCGGCACCGACCAGGCGGAAGCCAACGCCCTGCGTCAGGTTTTCGCGACAAACCCGCCGCCACTGGTGTCGCTCAAATCAGCCTTTGGCCACACCCTGGGCGCCAGCGGCGTCGCCGAACTGTCCGCCCTGCTCGCCTGCCTGGATGGCGGCTGCATTCCGGCCACCGCCGGATTCGCCAACGCCGATCCGCAACTCGGCCTGCTGCCGACAACCGGCTGCCTGAATCAGCCGGTGCGCCACGCCCTGCTCAACCTGATCGGCTTCGGCGGCGGCCTGGCCGCCATGATCGTGGCCCGCGAACAATGATCTATCTCGACGCCGTCGTCAGCCAGCAATTCGCCCCGGCCGACCTGCCGAATGCCGTCCGCGCCGCGCTCGGCAAACCGCTGCGCCGGGCGCCGGTGCTGGCCCAGCTGGCCGTGCTCGGCGCCCTCGCCTGCCTGCCCGCCGAACGGCGCCAGCGGCCGACCGCTCTGCTTTGGCAATCGACCAGCGGTCCACGCCTGGAAACCCTGGAGCTACTCGCCGAAGTCTGTCAGGGCAGCGGCGAGCCGATGCCCTTTACCTTTCTCGCCACCGTGCCGGCCAGCGCCGCCGTGCAATTGCGCCCCTTCCTGCCCGGCCTGCGCACCGCCTCGACGCTGCCGCTGGATACGGAACAGCAGGCCAATTGGGGACTGCTGCTGACCATCGCCAGCAACTGGCTGGCAGAAGGCCGCTACGAACAGGTGCTGTGCGCCCATCTCGACCACTGGGCCGACTGCCTGAGCGGCCACTGGCTGGCGCTCTCCGCCACGCCGTCGAGCTGGGCGCTGGCAACCCTGGACTGCCACGTCACCAGCCCGGCCACCATGGCAGCTGACACGCCCGACTTGCCCGTCGCCCTCAGTCGCTGGCTGGGGGGCGCGCCGGCCGGTCAGCCGCTGCAACTTGATTCTCCCGCCGCTCCCGGGCTGGCGGTAGAATTCGCCCGAATCTAACTTTCCGCCGAGAACGCCATGTCCCAATTCGCCTTTGACGTAACCCTCGAAGATTTCGAAGCCAAGGTGCTGCTGCCAGCCGAAACCGTGCCGGTACTCGTCGATTTCTGGGCACCGTGGTGCGAACCCTGCAAGGTGCTGAAGCCGATGCTGGAAAAGCTGGCCGAGGAGTACGCTGGGCGCTTCCTCCTGGCCATGGTCAATGCCGACGAATGTCCAGAACTGGCCCAGCATTTCGGCGTGCGCAGCATTCCCTCAGTCAAGGTCCTGTTCCAGGGCCAACTGGTCGACGAATTCAACGGCGCCATGGCGGAAAGCCAGCTGCGCGAATTCATCGACCGCGTCGCGCTGCCGGCCGGGCCGGCCAGCGCCTCGCCACGCGAACAGGCCGTGGCGCTGATTGGCGAAGGCCAGCTTGATGCCGCCCTGGCCATCCTCGTCGACGCCAGCCGTGAGGCCCCGGACAACGAGGCAATCCGCCTCGATGCCATCGAACTGTTGATGCAACTCGGCCGCAACGACGAGGCGCAGCAATTGCTCGCCGTCGAATACAAGCAGGAGGCCGATCGCGCCGCCGCTCTGCGCGCCCGCCTGGCCCTGGCCCAGGGAGCCGCCGACACGGCGCCGCTGGAGGCGAAGCTGGCCGCCAACCCCGACGATCACGCCACGCGCCTCGAACTGGCCCGTGCCTATGCCGCCCAGAGCCGCTTCCGCGAAGCCCTCGAAGCGGCGCTGGAAGTCGTCAGCCGTGACCGCTTCTTCGACGAAGGCGCCGGGCGCAAAGCCCTGCTGCAACTGTTCGAGGCCCTGGCCAGCGAACAATACGACGACCTGGTCCGCGAGTTCCGCCGCAAGCTGTCGGCCGCCCTCAACTGAGCCTGGACAGGCGTTCGTCTGCCGTGCGCCTGTTCTACACCGATGTCTTTGTGCTGCCCTTGCCGGCCGGGCATCGCTTTCCCATGGAGAAGTACGCCCGCCTGCGCCAGCGCCTGCTGAGCAGCGGCGACTTCGCCGAAGGCGATTTCCACCTGCCACCGCCGGCCAGCGACGAAGAACTGGCCCGGGCGCATGACCCCAAGTACATTCAGCAGGTCACCACCGGCAGCTTGCCCGAACGCATGCAGAAGGCCATCGGCTTTCCCTGGAGCGCCGGCATGGTCGAACGCTCGCGGCGCTCGGCTGGGGCTACCCTCGCCGCCTGCCGGGCGGCGCTGGCCGACGGCGTCGCCGCCAATCTGGCCGGCGGCACCCATCACGCCTTCCGCGACCGCGGCGAAGGCTTCTGCGTCTTCAACGATGCCGCCGTCGCCGCCCGTGCCATGCAAGCCGAAGGCCGCGCCGAACGCATCCTGATCGTCGATTGCGACGTCCATCAGGGCAACGGTACGGCCAGCATCCTGCACGGCGACGACAGCGTTTTCACCTTCTCCATCCACGGTGCCCGCAACTTTCCCTTCACCAAGGAATCGAGCGATCTCGACATCGAACTGCCCGACGGTTGCAATGACGCTGCCTACCTGCTGCAGCTCGACGACGGCCTGGCCACCGCCTTCGACCTGGCCCGACCACAGCTGGTCATCTACCTGGCCGGCGCCGACCCCTACGTCGACGATCGCCTCGGCCGCCTGGCGCTGACCATGGACGGTCTGGCCGAACGCGATTGCCGCGTTTTCACCCGCTGCCGGCAGGCCGCCGTACCCGTCGCCATCGCCATGGCCGGCGGTTATGCCCGACAGATCGACGACACCGTGGCCATCCATGCCAACACCATCGGCCTTGCACGCCAGCATTGGGACTAGAATCGAACGATGGATAACGCTCTCTATCTCAGTTCATCGCTGCGTACGCTCGAAGCACGCCACGCCGACGAAGCGCTAATGCAGCGCGCCGGCGCCGCTGCCGCCGAATGGGCCGGCGAACTGGCCGCCCCACGCGGCCTGCCGATCCTCGTCATCGCCGGACCCGGCAACAATGGTGGCGATGCCTTTGAAGCGGCCCGCCTGCTGCGTCTGCGCTTTTTTTCCGTCTACGTCGTCTTTGCCGGCCTGCCCGAGCGCCTGCCGGCGGATGCCCGTCTAGCCTGGCAAGGCTTCATTGATGGCGGCGGCAGCACGGTCGAGACAATCCCAACCGGCCACCGCTGGTCGCTGATCATCGACGGCCTGTTCGGCATTGGCCTGACCCGCCAGCCGGCCCCCATCGCCGCCAGCCTGATCGAGGAGCTCAACGTACTCGCCCGTCGCGACCGCTGCCCGGTGCTCGCCCTCGATTGCCCGTCCGGACTGAGCGCGGATACCGGCACCGCTCCGGGAGCGGTGGTCAGCGCCACGCACACCCTGACCTTCATCGCCGCCAAGCCCGGCTTGCTGACCGCCGATGGTCCCGATCATTGCGGTCAAATCCGCGTCGCGGCGCTGGAGCTCGACCCGTCCGGAGAACTGCCAGCGAATGGCCGGTGCCTGAGCCGTGGCGATTTCGGCCAATTCCTGCAGCCACGCCGGCAGAACAGCCACAAGGGTAGTTTCGGCAGCGTCGGCGTGCTCGGTGGCGCCCCGTCGATGGTCGGCGCCGCCTTCCTGACCGCCCGCGCCGCCCTCAAGCTCGGCGCCGGCCGTGTCTACGCCGGTCTGGTCGACGCCCAGGCTCCAAGCTTCGACCCGCAGCAACCGGAACTGATGCTGCGCCGGCCACATGCCCTGCTGCAAACGACACTCTCGGCGCTGGCCTGCGGTCCCGGCCTGGGGGTCTCGCTGGAAGCATCCGAACTGCTCGAAGCGGCCATTCTGCTCGACCAGCCGCTGGTCCTCGATGCCGATGCCCTCAACCTGATCGCCAGCGAAGCCAATCTGCAGCAGGCCCTGGCCAGCCGCCAGGTGCCAGCCATCCTGACGCCGCATCCGGCCGAAGCCGGCCGCCTGCTCGACAGCACGTCGGCTGACGTTCAAGCCGATCGCATCGCCGCCGCCAGCGAGATCGCCAGCCGCTACCGCTGCCATGTCGCGCTCAAGGGCTGCGGCACAATCGTCGCCAGCGTCGACGGTGCCTGGTGGATCAACAGCACCGGCAATCCCGGCATGGCCACGGCCGGCATGGGCGATGTGCTGAGCGGCATCGTTCTCGCCCTGCTTGGTCAGCACTGGCCGGCGCTGCCAGCGTTGCTCGCCGGCGTACATCTACATGGCGCCGCCGCCGACCGCCTGGTGGCCGCCGGCACCGGTCCGATCGGCCTGACCGCCGGCGAGGTGATCGATGCCGCCCGCGATGAATTCAATGACTGGCTACGCCAGCCGTCCTCCGCCTGACGCCCGGAAGGTACAATTCGCCACCCCACCTTCGTCCCCACGCATCATGGCCATCGACTTTCCCGTTCCGCTTGCTCCTGAAATCGCCCGTAACGTCTCTGCCGCCCTTGAAGAGGATCTCGGTGCCGGCGACCTGACCGCCAGCCTGGTCGATGGCAACCGCCAGACTCGCGCCACCGTCATTTCCCGCGAGCCCGGCGTGCTCTGCGGCAGCGCCTGGTTCGACGAATGCATCCGCCGCCTCGACCCGCAAGCCCGCGTTCGCTGGCACGCCGTCGATGGCGAACGCATCGCCGCCAACCAGGCACTCTGCGACATCGACGCCAATGCCCGTGCCCTGCTCTCAGCCGAGCGCAGCGCCCTGAATTTCCTCCAGTTGCTCTCGGCCGTCGCCAGCAAGGCGCGCATCTACGCCGACGCCATCGCCGGCACCAAGGCGCAGGTGGTGGACACGCGCAAGACCCTGCCCGGCCTGCGTCTCGCCCAGAAATTCGCCGTCCGTTGCGGTGGCGGCGGCAATCACCGTCTGGCGCTGTGGGATGCCATCCTGATCAAGGAAAACCACATCCACGCCGCCGGCGGCATCGCCCCGGCCATGGCGGCAGCACAGCGGGTCGCGGCAACCGCCGGCGAGCGCTGCCGCTTTATCCAGATCGAGGTCGAATCGCTGGACGAACTGGAAACGGCACTGGCGGCCGGAGCAACGATGATCCTGCTGGACAATTTCAGCCTCGAGATGATGCGCGAAGCCGCCCGCCGCAATGCCGGCCGCGCCATCCTCGAAGCCTCCGGCAACGTCACGCTGGAAACCATACGCGGCATCGCCGAAACCGGTGTCGACCGCATTTCGGTCGGGGCGCTGACCAAGGACGTCAAGGCGCTCGACCTGTCGATGCGCTTCGTCGGCTAGAACGGATTGCTAATTGACGTCATAATCCGGACAACATACCGATAACGATTGCCCAAGGGAGCCCTACCGATGCTGTTCGCGCTGTTTTATGTGGTCGCCATCGCCATTCTGGTACTGCATTTCACCGGCTTTCTCGCCCGGCACAATCTCGAATGGCTGGTTCTGGTGCTCGCCGTCGCCGTCTTCCCGGCAGTCATCTATCTCTGACCCGCTCCGGCCTTCCGGCCGGAGCTTGAGCGCCGCCGATCAAACGTGATCGACGATGAAGCGCTTGATGGCGTCGACATCGGGCGCCATGACAACCACCCGCTGCGGCAGCTCTTCAATCCCGGCCAGATCGGCGGGACGCACCGGCTCGGCGCCCAGCGCCTCGCGGATTGTTTCCTCGAACTTGGCCGGCTGGGCTGTTTCCAGGACGATCATCGGCACGCCGGCCTGGCGCTGCTCAAGGGCGACCTTGAGGCCATCAGCCGTGTGCGTGTCAAGCATGACGTTGTAGCGCCCCTGGGCGAAACGGATGGTCTTGATGCGATCGCTGTGCGTGCTCTTGCCAGAGATGAAGCCAAATTGCGGCATCTTCGCCCAGTGCGCGGTCGCTGACAGGTCGAAAGCCTGGCCCTTGTCGACCTTGGCCCACAGCTCGCGGACGATGGCCGGATCGCGGCCAACCAGATCGAAAACGAAACGCTCGAAATTGGAGGCCTTGGAAATGTCCATCGACGGGCTGGAGGTGACGCTGGTCTCGACCGAGGTGCGCGGACGATAGACGCCGGTGCGGAAAAACTCGTCAAGCACGTCGTTTTCATTGGTGGCCAGCACCAGCTTGGCAATCGGCAGGCCCATCTGGCGAGCGATATGGCCGGCGCAGATGTTGCCGAAATTGCCGGACGGCACGGCGAAGGCGACCTGTTCGTCATTGGACTTCGTCGCCAGGAAATAGCCCTGGAAGTAATAGACGATCTGCGCCGCGACGCGCGCCCAGTTGATCGAATTGACGGCGCCAATCTTGTACTGCTTCTTGAAGGCGGCATCGTTGGAAACGGCCTTGACGATGTCCTGGGCGTCATCGAACATGCCGGTGACGGCGATGTTGAAGATGTTGTCGTCCTGCAGCGAATACATCTGGGCGCGCTGGAAGGAGCTCATCTTGCCGTCCGGCGAGAGCATGAAGACCTTGACGTTGTGCTTGCCGCGCATGGCGTATTCGGCGGCCGATCCGGTATCGCCGGAAGTGGCGCCGAGGATGTTGATCGACTCGCCGCGTTGGTCGAGCACGTACTCGAACAGGTTGCCGAGCAACT
>DDWF01000064.1 GCA_002345845.1 Betaproteobacteria bacterium UBA2293
TCAGGTAATCAAGGATTTCGCCAAAATCGACGTCGGTACTGCGGCCGAGCGAAATCAGCGAGGAAAAACCGATGTGGTTGCCGGCCGCCCAGTCGAGCACCGCCGAGCACATCGCCCCCGACTGCGAAACCAGCGCCAGCTCGCCGGCCTGCGCCGGAATGCGCGTGTAGGCGGCGTTCAGCTTCTGCTCCGGGCGCATGATGCCGATGCAGTTCGGGCCGAGGATGCGCACACCGCCAGTACGGGCGATTTCGCGCACCTTGCGTTCGAGCACGGCACCGCTGTTGCCGGTTTCGGAAAAGCCGGTGGCGACGATGATGGCGTTACGCACGCCGGCCCGGCCGCACTGCTCCATGATCTCCGGAATGGTCCGCGCCGGTGTGGCGATGATCGCCAGTTCGACGCGGGCGCCGACGGCCTCGATCGACGGCCAGCACGGCTGGCCGAGCACCGTCGCCTGGCGCGGATTGACCGGGAAGATTTTGCCCTTATAGCCACCGGCCAGCAGGTTGTCGAGGATTACCGCACCGACCGACTGCGGCCGCTCGGAAGCGCCGATGATGGCGATCGAACGCGGTGAGAACAGGGAATTCAGATAGTGCTGGGTGCGCATGGCGGGCGGTCGAATGTATTACACGATTTCATGGTATCACCGAACTGTAGTATCACTTTAGGCTGCATCAATAGTTGTCGCACCATCTGAGCTCTGGCCACAAAGCACCCAGAAAGCGACGGCTCACGAACAGGAAAAGTCTTTCAGATGAAGCGATTAAGGCACATCAACCGGAATCGCCGGGGGGCACACAAAGAGGTAGTCAAACCGGTTTTTGTTATATAGAATCGATTGCTCCATTCGTAATACAAAATCAGACGGAGGAGACAAACCCATGAATCATTCCATCAAGAAGCTCGTTGCCGGCACCGCCCTGNNTCAAGATCGGCTCGGTGCTGTCGGTTACCGGTCCCGCCGCCTTCCTCGGCGATCCGGAACTGAAGACCCTGCAGATGTACGTGGACGACATCAACAAGAAGGGCGGCGTCATCGGCCGTCAATTGCAACTGGTGCATTACGACGACGGCAGCGACGCCGGCAAGGCCAACGGCTTCACCAAGCGCCTGATTGACGACGACAAGGTGGACATACTGATCGGTGGCACCACCACCGGCGCCACCATGTCGGCCGCCCCGCTGGTCGAGAAGGCTGGCATTCCATTCATCTCGCTGGCTGGCGCCGTGGTCATCGTCGAGCCGGTCAAGAAGTGGATCTTCAAGACCCCGCACACCGACCGCATGGCTGCCGAGAAGGTCTTCGAGGACATGAAGAAGCGCGGCCTGACCAATGTCGCCCTGTTCACCGAAACCTCCGGCTTCGGCGGCTCGGGCAAGAAGGAGGCGGAAGGCGTCGCCGGCAAGTACGGCATCAACTTGGTGGCCAATGAGACCTACGGCCCGAAGGACACCGACATGAGCCCGCAGCTGACCAAGATCAAGAATGCTGCCGGCGTTCAGGCGGTGTTCGTCATCGGTCTCGGCCAGGGTCCGGCGATCGTCACCAAGAACTACAAGCAGCTGGGCATCACGCTGCCGCTGTATCACGCGCACGGTGTCGCTTCCAACGAGTTCATCAAACTCGCCGGCCCGGCGGCCGAAGGCGTCCGCCTGCCAGCCGCTGCCCTGTTGGTCGCCGACAAGCTGCCGGCCAACGATGCGCAGAAGCCGGTGGTCATGGCCTACACCAAGGCTTACCAGGACATGTGGAAGAGCGATGTGTCCACCTTCGGCGGCCATGCCTATGACGGCCTGATGCTGGCGATCGATGCCATCAAGCGTGCCGGTTCCACCGACAAGGCCAAGGTCCGCGATGCGCTGGAAGCCACCAAGGGCTACATCGGCACCGGCGGCGTGGTTAATATGTCGGCCACCGATCACATGGGCCTCGATCTCTCGGCTTTCCGCATGCTGGAAATCAAGGGCGGCGACTGGACCCTGGCGCAATAAGCCGAAACATTCGACTTGGGCCGCCTGCGGGCGGCCTTTTTATTGGGAGAACGCAATGACACAAGTGGTACTGAGCGAAGTTATCGGCAAGGTTGGCCTGATCCGCATCAACCGGCCGGAAGCGATGAACGCCTTGAACGCCGACGTGATGGCCGGCATCGCCACCGCCCTGGATGCTTTCGAAGCCGACGAGGCCATCGGCTGCATCGTCATCACCGGCAATGAAAAAGCCTTCGCCGCTGGCGCCGACATCGGCGCGATGAAGGACTACGACTACATGCATGCCTACAAGGCGGATTACATCACCGCCGGCTGGGAACGCATCAAGACCACGCGCAAACCGGTGATCGCCGCGGTGGCCGGCTTCGCCCTCGGCGGTGGCTGCGAGATGGCGATGATGTGCGACATGATCTTCGCCGCCGATACGGCCAAGTTCGGCCAGCCGGAAATCAAGTTGGGTACCATGCCCGGCCTCGGCGGCTCGCAACGCCTGCCGCGCGCCGTCGGCAAAGCCAAGGCGATGGATATGTGCCTGACCGCCCGGATGATGGATGCGAAGGAAGCCGAGCAATCTGGCCTGGTCGCCCGCGTCTATCCGGCCGACACCCTGCTCGACGAGACGTTGAAGGCGGCGGCGACCATCGCCGGCTTCTCGCTGCCGGTGATCATGATGATCAAGGAATCGGTCAATCGGGCCTACGAGTCGTCGCTGAACGAGGGGCTACTGTTCGAGCGCCGCGTCTTCCATTCGACCTTCGCCCTGGAAGACCAGAAGGAAGGCATGGCTGCCTTCGTCGCCAAGCGCAAGCCGGTGTTCAAGAACCGCTAAGTTCTCTCGGCCCGCCGGCGGTAACCCTCCGGCCGTCAGTCGAGTTGGCGGCGGAGGAAAGCCAGCACGTCGGCCTTCGCCGCCTCCAGTGAACGCCCGTCGCCACCGACGGTGGCCCCGAAGCCCGAAGTGCTGTTGATATTGCGCACCTGCGGCAGATAGCCGCCGGAACGCAGGTCGTCGAAGGCATGCAAGCCTCCGGGATAGATGCGTAGCTCCGGGCGGATGCCTTCGGCCAGGCTGCGCTGCAACAGTTCCTCGCAGGACGATGCAAGCGTCCAGTCGTCCTTGTCGCCGATCAGGATCAGCGACGGCAGCGCGTAGTCAATCAGCCGGTTGCGGCACTCGGGGTAGAGCGCGATGGTCGCCCGATAGCGCAACGAACCGTGCGCCAGTTGCGCGCTCCAGAAGCGGCTGGCGGCATCGAGCGCGACCACCGCACCATTCGAGAAACCCATCACCGCGACACGGTCGGCGGCAATTTCCGGCCGCGTTTGCAGGTAAGCCAGCACCGCCTGCAAATCCTGCAAACGGCGGCTGACCGGCACGCGATTGAAATTGGTGCAAATTTCGAACACGCCGCGTGGCCCGAAACCGTCGAGAACCAAGCTGGCATACCCGTGTTCGGCGAGGAAGCCGGCCCACATGACGCCATTTGGCCGCGGGCCGCTGCAGCCGTGGACGATCACCACAGCTGGCACCGGCCCCTGGCGCTCCTTGGGTAGCACCAGATTGCCGCGCACCGCGGCGACATCGCTGCCGGCGGACAACGGAATCGATACGCCGCTGCCGGCGCAGGCAGACAACAGCAGGCTGCAGGAAAACACAGTGAGCAATAACAGACGTTCCATGAACCCTGTCCTTTCCGCTTCCGGTCCTGGCGCCGCAATCCGTCGGCCGGAATCGGCAGGGCCGCCTCGCCAGGCAGCACATTCGAACTTAACATTACACGATGCGGCTATTCATTGACATATCCAGCCACGGCTTCGGCCACCTGGCGATCACCGCACCGGTGATAAATGCCCTGGCCGAGTCGGTGCCGGGCCTGCAACTGACGATTCGCAGCCTGCTGCCGCTAGCCAAGCTGCACCAGCGCATCCGCGCGCCGTTCGAACTGCTCGCCGGCAACAGCGATTTCGGCTACGTGATGGTCGATGCGACACGCATCGACCGCGAGGCCAGCGCCGCCGCCTATCGTCAGGCGCATGCCGGCTGGGCAGCACGGGTCGCGACCGAGGCGGCTTTTCTTTCCCGGCTGCAGCCCGATCTGGTGCTGACCAACGTCAGCTACCTGCCACTGGCCGCTGCCGCGCAGGCAGGCATTCCGGCGGTCAGCCTGTGCTCCTTGAACTGGGCCGACCTGTTCGCTCATTTCTTCGCCGCCGAGGCCTGGGCCGCGCCGATCCACGCCGAGATGCTGGCCGCCTACCGTTCTGCTGCCGCTTTCCTACGCGTCACGCCGGGCATGACGATGGACAGTCTGGACAATGTGCGCGCCGTCGGCCCGGTCGCCGCGCTGGGCCAGCGCCACGATCTCGGTCTCGGCGAACAACGGGCGGTACTTGTCGCCATGGGCGGCATCGCTCATCGTCTGCCGGTGGATGACTGGCCACGCCTGGCTGGTATCCGCTGGCTGGTGCCAGCCGAATGGCAATGTCGCCACCCGGACGCCATCGCCGCCGAGGATTTCGGCCTGGGCTTCACCGACCTCCTGTGCTCGGTCGATGCGGTACTGACCAAACCCGGTTACGGCACCTTCACCGAAGCCGCCGTCAACGGCACGCCGGTAATCTATCAGCGACGTGACGACTGGCCGGAACAGGAGTGCCTGATCGACTGGCTGGAAGGAAACGGGCGCAGCCGTGAAGTCTCGGCCGCAGCGCTGCACCAGGGGGACTTGCTGGCCGCCTTGAACGCGCTGTGGGCATTGCCGTCTTCGCCGCGCCCGGCAACCGGCGGCGAGACGGAGGCAGCGCGACTACTCGCTAGACTGCTCAGAACTGCCAGCCGAAACGCTTGAGCAGATTACCTGTTTCGCACACCGGTAGGCCCATGACCCCGGTATAGCTGCCGGCGATGTACTCGACGAACAGCCCGGCCCGCCCCTGGATACCGTAGGCGCCGGCTTTGTCCATCGGCTCGCCGCTCATCACGTAATGGCGGATTTCATGGTCGTCGATGGCGCGGAAACGCACTTCGGTGGCCGACTGCACATATTCGGTGCGCCCCAGATAGGTCACGGCAACGCCGGTCAGTACTTGGTGCGTCTGCCCGGAAAGGCGGCGCAGGATGCTTATCGCATCGGCCGCATCGGTTGGCTTGCCGATGATCTCGCCCTGGAACTCCAGCGTCGTGTCGGCGGCCAGCACCGGTTGCACCGGCAGGCGCCGTTCATTGACGATGCGCTGGCCGTGTTCGGCCTTGGCCCTGGCAATGCGCTCGACGTAGATGAGCGGATTCTCCTCGGCCAAGGGGGTTTCGTCCGTCTGCGTATCGCCGCGCAAACCCTCGCGAAAAACGATGGTATCGAAGGCGACGCCGATCTGATTCAGCAATTCCCGACGACGCGGGCTACGGGAGGCGAGATAGAGACGCATGGCGGCAGTGTAATGGTCCGGAGGCTAATGGCCAAAGCAATTAACCCTCCCGGTGATAGGGGTGATTTTTCAGCACGCTGACCGCCCGGTACAGCTGTTCGCACAGCAGCAGGCGCGCCATGCCGTGCGGCAGGGTCAGACTGGACAGGCGCAGGCGGTCGTCGGCCTGTTGCTTGAACTCCTCGTCCAGTCCGTCGGCACCGCCGATCAGCAGGGCGACGTCGCGGCCGTCCTGCATCCAGACTTCCAGGCGCCTGGCGAGTTTGAGCGTGGTCAGGTCGTCGCCCTTCTCGTCGAGAACGACGATGCGGCTACTCGCTGCCAACGCCTCGCGGATGCGCGCCTTTTCGGCGCCGAGCAGTTGTTCGCGGGTTTTTGAGCCGCGCGGCTCGGGCTTGATCTCGCTGACCGTCAGCGGCAGCTCGCGCGGCATGCGCTTGAGGTACTCGGCACAACCTTCGTTCACCCAGGCGGGTTGGCGATGGCCGACGGCGAGCACGCTCAGTTTCATTCGCCTGCTGCCTGCTCCGCTGCCTTGCGGCGCTGGGCCGGCGTCGCCTGCCACAGTTCCTCGAGGTTGTAATACTGACGAACTGTCGGCTGCATGACATGGACGACGATATCGCCCAGGTCGACCAGCACCCATTCACCGGTATTCTCGCCCTCGGTCGACAAGACTTCGCCGCCGGCTTCGCGCACCTTGTCCTGGACGTTCTGGGCCAGGGCCTTGACCTGACGGTTGGAATCACCGGTGGCTATGACCAGTCGATCGAACATCGAGGTCAGCTTGGTGGTGTTGATGACTTCGATGTCCTTGCCCTTGATGTCTTCAAGGGCGTTGACGACGATTTTCTGCAGCTTGCGTATGTCCATTAGGGGTTTCTGTAGAGGGAATGGGTTTGAATATAGTCGAGTACGTCGTCCGGCAGCAAGTAGCGGGCGGATAGACCGTTGGCCAGCAGACGGCGGATTTGCGTCGCCGAAATGGCCAGCTGGGTCATCGCAAAAGTGACAATGGCACCGCTTGGTGAGGTGGACAGGGCGACCGGATCGGCAGCGCGGCGACAGCCGAATTCCTCGGCCAGATCGGCCGCCAGGCTGCTCGTCTCGACCGGGAAACCAGGCCGGTGCGAAATCGCGACATGGGCCAGGGCGAAGAGGTCGCGCCAGCGATGCCAACTGTTCAGGCCGGCGAAGGCATCGGCGCCGACCAGGAGAACCAGCGGTTGCGCCGGGCCGAGTTCGCGGCGCAGGCGTTCCAGCGTGTGCACCGTATAACTGGGTGCCGCCGCTTCGACTTCGGCAGCATCAACGACGAAGCGGGGATTGCCGGCAGTGCCCAGGCGCACCATCTCCAGACGCTGGCCGGCAGTGACTTGCGGCTGCCCGCGGTGGGGCGGCTGGCCAGCAGGCATCCAGCGAACAGAGGCCAGCCCGAGGTGGGTGATGGCTTCCTCGGCCAGGCGCAGATGGCCGAAATGCACCGGATCGAACGTGCCGCCGAACAGGCCGAGCGGCTCAGACAATTTCGGAAATGCCGAAGATGTCCCGATAACTGGCATAGAAGCTGGCGAAAATGGCCGGCGCCACGACCAGTGCCATGAGTACCATGAACAGGCCGGAGAGCAGGCCGGCAGCGCCGGGCATGATCAACAGCAGGACCCCGAGCAGAAGGCCGGGAACGACGCCGACGACGATCACCACCGCCGCTCCGTAGGCGATGAAGGCCCGCCAGTTCATCCAGCAGGCGATGAAACTGAAGAACAGCGCCCGGCCGAGCGTCAGCCGATGCCAGGCAGCGAGTACCGGGGCGAACCACCAGGCCATCAGCACCGGCACCAGCAGGACCATGACGAACAGCGCCGGCAACGTGAAGTCGGCATCCTCGACCGCCGCCCGCTCGGCGCGGTTGGAAGCCAGCATGTAACGCAGCAGGTCGCCGCCATCGATGATCGTCGACATGCCGAGGACGGCCAGCGTGGCCACCAGGTACAGGCCGCCAAGGGCAAGCAGGGTCCGCGTGTTCTCGCGCAGACCGCCGTAGAGGGTCTGGATGTTGGCCGACTGGCCGCGCTCGATATTGCGTGCGGCCTGCATCAGACCGACCGACAGCCCGGGAATGATCAGCGAGGCAGCGACAACGCCGATCACCGGCAGGATGTTGAGGAAGACGACGGTGAACCAGTAAACGACCACCAGCAGTGAAAGGATGGGGGGATTGCGCCGGAAGATGGCGAAGCCGGTGAACAGCCAGCGCCAGCCGGCTGAGGAATTGACGGTCTGCGCGCGCATGCTCAGGCCCCTCCGAAAATGTCGCGGTAGGAGGCGTACACCGCGCCGGAAACGATCGGCAGCAGCAGCAGCAGGCCAAGGCCGAGCGGCAGCATGGCGAAGAACAGTGCAACGATCAGGAAAGTGCCGAAGATGACCATGGCCAGCCAGTTCCTGGCGCCCGCCTCGAAGCTGGCGCGCATCGCCGCCAGCGGCTTCATGCCATGAAAGAGGACGAGCACCGGGGCGAACCAGACGGCCATGATGACCGGCACCGAGAGGATGACCACGAGCAGGGCGGCGAGCAGAAAACCGCCGAAGGAGATACCGAAGCCGGCGACACGGCCGGTGATGACGCCGCCAAGCACACCGCCGCTGACCAGCAGAAAGGCCAGCAGCGCCAGGCCGAAGATGCTGGCGGCGAAAACGACGCCAATCATGACCAGCTGGCCGGCATGCTGGCGGAAGCCGATGAACAGATCGGTGATCTGCGCCTCGTGACCATGCGCCAGTTGCCGGCAGATCTGGAACATGCCGGCGCCGAACAGCGGCACCAGCAGATGGGCGGCGATCTGGCCGAAGAAGGGAACAATGGAGATGGCCATCAGCATGACCAGTAGCAGCACCGTGCTGCCGATCCAGACACCCGGATTGACCAGGAACATCGCCCAGCCCTGCTGCAACCAGTCAAAACAGGCGCCGGCATCGACCTCGCGGCTGGCGCCGGTGAACGGTGACGGTTCGAGCGGGAAGGCAGTGGAATCAGTCATCTGCGGATGCTAACGGGGGAGCGGCGTCGGGGCAAGGCGGAAGGTCTCCAGCAACTGGCGGAAATGCTCGGGATCCTTGACCGTCACCACCTCACCGGCACGCGGCCGATGTCTGGCGTCGAGGCGCAGCAGCCAGAAACGCAGCGCCGCTGCCCGGCGCATGGCCGGCCAGGCCACCGCCTCCGCTTCGCCGAGCGGCCGGACACTGCTGTAGCCGGCAACCAACGCCGCCAGCGCTTCGGCGGAAAAGCACCAGTCATTGGCGACGACGGCCAGATCGAGGAGCAGGCAGTCGGCACCGGCGAAGTAGAAATCGAGCACGCCGCTCGGCCGAGCCCCTTCCCACAATACGTTGTCGCGGAAGAGGTCGGCGTGGATGACCCCGCGCGGCAGCGCCGAACGGTCGACGACTTTCTGGAAGGTCAGTTCGTCAGCGAGCAGGGCCGCTTCGTCGGGGCTCAACAGTGGCAGCAGCGCCTGGCCGGTCTCCCGGCACCAGTCGGCACCACAGGGATTGGCCAGCGGCGCCGGAAAATCGCCGGCGGCCCGGTGCAGTTGGCCGAGCAGGCGGCCGACAGCCAGGCACTGTGCGGCGTCCGGTGTCTCGATGGCTGCTCCCGGCAAACAGCTGAGCAGGGCTGCCGGCTTGCCGGCCAGCGGTCGCCAGCGCCGACCCTGGCCATCGACCAGCGGCCGCGGACAGGGCAGACCGCGGGCGGCCAGGTGTTCCTGCAGCGCCAGGTAGAAATCCAGTTCGCCAACGTCGATGCGCTCGAACAGCGTCAGCACGAAACGGCCGGCGGCCGTCGTCACGAAGTAGTTGGAATTCTGCATGCCGGCGGCGATGCCGGCGTGGTCGCGCAACTCGCCGAGGCTCAGCGGTTGCAGCCAGGCGGCGAGTTCCTCACGCCCGACTGTGGTGTAGACGGACAAGGCTTACCAGCTATGAATGATCCACATCGGCGGCCGCGTCGGATTGGGATCGATCTCGGTCTCGAGGAAGACGCCGTCGCCCTGGCGATCGACCAGGTAATAGGGCTTGCCGACCGCGGGCGTGACCTTGACCATGTACAGCTTGCCCTTGATCCGGTATTCCTCGCGCGTTTCCTTGTCGGCCTTGACGATGGTCACCTGCGGCTCAAGCGCCGCGTCGAAGGCTTCCATGCCTGGTGGCGGCGGCGGCACGGCCGGCAGCGGCTGCGTGGCGGGCTGTTGCGCCAAGACCGGCAGGGCGGCGAGCAACAGAAGGGAAAGAAGGCGGCGCATGGGGATTTCCTTGGTTATCTGGGGCCGATTTTATTACAGGTTGAGCATCAGTTCGCGCTCGTTGGGCAGCGGGCCGAACGGGCGCGCCTCGTAATGCTTGAAGATGGCTTCGACGACCTTTTCCGGATCGTCGATCAGCTGGATCAGGTTGATGTCTTCCGGATCGACCAGTTTTTCCTCGACCAGGCGCTCCTTGAACCAGTCGAGCAGGCCTTTCCAGAAATCGGAGCAGACCAGGATCAGCGGAATCTTGCGCGCCTTGCCGGTCTGGATCAGGGTCAGCGCCTCCATCAGTTCGTCGAGTGTGCCGAAGCCGCCGGGCATGACCACATAGGCGCTGGCGAAGCGGACGAACATGTACTTGCGGGCAAAGAAGTGGCGGAAAGTCTGCGAAATGTCCTGGTAGGGATTGTTCGACTGCTCGTGCGGCAGCTGGATGTTCAGCCCGACCGACGGCGATTTGCCGTGGAAGGCGCCCTTGTTGGCCGCCTCCATGATCCCCGGACCGCCGCCGGAAATGACCGAAAAGCCGGAATCGGAGAGCAGGCGGGCGGTTCTTTCGGTCAATTCGTAATACGGCGTGCCTTCCTTGACGCGGGCGCTGCCGAAGATGGTCACCGCCGGCTTGATTGCCGCCAGGCGCTCAGTCGCCTCGACGAACTCTGACATAATGCCGAAAATCCGCCAGGACTCCCGGGCCGACGCCGCGTGCATCAGGGCCTCGGATTCCACGCCCATCACCAGTTTTTCGCTTTCCGTCACTGCTCATGCCTCTCTTGTTGTTGGTGGACGGTTCGTCCTACCTTTATCGCGCTTTCCACGCCCTGCCCGACCTGCGCAACAAGGCAGGCGAACCGACGGGCGCCATTTATGGCGTCCTGAACATGCTACGTCGTCTGGAAAGCGACTACAAGGCCGACTACAAGGCCGTCGTCTTCGATGCCAAGGGCAAGACTTTCCGCGATGACTGGTACCCGGAATACAAGGCGCACCGACCGCCGATGCCGGCTGACCTGGTGCAGCAGATCGAACCGCTGCATGCCGCCATCAAGGCCGCCGGCTGGCCGCTGCTGATGATTGACGGGGTCGAGGCCGACGACGTCATCGGCACCCTGGCCACCCGCGCCAGCGCCGACGGCATCGAGACGCTGATCTCGACCGGCGACAAGGACCTGACACAACTGGTCGGCCCCCTGGTCCGCTGGTACAACACGATGAGCAACGAGCTGCTCGATGCGGCCGGCGTCGAGGCCAAGTTCGGCGTGCCGCCGAAAAAGATCGTCGATTACCTGGCCCTGGTCGGCGATACCGTCGATGGCGTGCCGGGCGTCGCCAAATGCGGCCCGAAGACGGCGCTGAAGTGGCTGGCGCAGTACGGCTCGCTCGATGAAATCGTCGCCCATGCCGACGAGATCGGCGGCGTCGTCGGCCAGAACCTGCGCGACCACCTCGGCTTCCTGCCGCTCGGCCGGAAGCTGGTGACGGTGGCCTGCGACCTGTCCAATCTGCCGGCCCCCAGCACCCTGACCACCGCCGCGCGCGACAACGACACTCTGCGCGAGCTGTACACGCGCTACCAGTTCCGCACCTGGCTGGGCGAAATCGACGGTCCGGAAGCAGCCGCCGCTGTGCCGGCACGCACGATCACGGCCGAACCGGCCAGCGCCGCGCCGGTCGGCAAGATCGACGTCCGATACGACACGGTGTTCACCTGGGAACAGTTCACCGCCTGGCTGGCCAAGATCGAGGCCGCCGAACTGACCGCCCTCGATACCGAAACGACCAGCCTCGACTCCTTCGCCGCGCGGATCGTCGGCATCTCGCTCGCGGTCAAGGTTGGCGAAGCCTGCTACATCCCGCTCGGCCACACCGCCCCCGGCGTCGCCGACCAGTTGCCGCTGGACGAGGTGCTGGCCCGCCTGAAACCCTGGCTGGAGAACGCCGGGCAAAAGAAGGTTCTGCAGAACGCCAAGTACGACCAGCATGTGTTCGCCAACCACGGCATCGCGCTGGCCGGCATCGCCCACGACACCATGCTGCAGAGCTACGTCATCGAGTCCGACAAGGGCCACGACCTCGGCCAGCTGTGCACACGCCACCTTGGCCTGGAAACCATTGCCTACGAAGAGCTGTGCGGCAAGGGCGCCAAGCAGATCGGTTTCGATCAGGTCGATATCGAGCGCGCCGCCACCTATGCCGCCGAGGACGCCGATGTCACCCTGCGCATCCATGAAACCCTGCATCCGCAGTTCGCCGACGAAGCGGGGCTGTCGCGCATCTATCACGACATCGAGATGCCGGCCCGGCAGGTGATCTGGCAGATCGAGCGCAACGGCATCCTGATCGACGCCGACGTGCTCTCCCGACAGAGTCACGTCATGGGCCAGAAGATCATGACACTGGAAGCCGAAGCCTATGAACTGGCCGGCCAGCCCTTCAACCTGGCCTCGCCCAAGCAACTGGCCGAAATCCTCTTCGAGAAACAGGGCCTGCCGGTCAAGAAGAAGACGCCCTCGGGCGGCCCATCCACCGACGAGGAAGTGCTCTCCGAACTGGCGCTCGACTACCCGTTGCCCAAGCTGCTGCTCGAACACCGCAGCCTGTCGAAACTCAAGGGCACCTATACCGACAAGCTGCCGCGCATGGTCAATGCGCAGACTGGCAGAGTGCATACGCACTTCGCGCAGGCATCCGTCGTCACCGGCCGTCTGGCCTCCAGCGACCCCAACCTGCAGAACATCCCGGTGCGCAGCGAGGAAGGCCGGCACATCCGCACCGCCTTCATCGCGCCGCCGGGCGCCAGCATCGTTTCCGCCGACTATTCGCAGATCGAACTGCGCATCATGGCCCACCTCTCCGGCGACGAGCGCCTGCGCGAGGCCTTCGCCCACGGCGAGGACGTGCACCGGGCGACGGCTGGCGAGATCTTCGGCGTCACGCCGCTGGAAGTCGGCCCCGACCAGCGCCGCGTCGCCAAGAGCATCAACTTCGGCCTGATCTACGGCATGAGCGCTTACGGGTTGACCAATGCCACCGACCTGACCCTTGCGGAAGCGGAGAATTTTATCAAAGCCTATTTTGAG
>DDWF01000307.1:0-29247 GCA_002345845.1 Betaproteobacteria bacterium UBA2293
ACCAATCCGGAAGAGTTCAACATCGCCGTCAGCCAGCCGCGCGAAACCTGGGGCGAGCCGATCCGTTCGCTGAGCATGTCGGAGGAATTGCAGACGCTGATTGCCATGCGCGAGATCCTGGTCGAACGCAACCTGGCCACCGATGCCATCGACAAACGCATCGCCGCCGAGCGCATCCGTATCGTGCGCAGCCAGCTCGACGGCCAGGCGCCAGCGGCGCGGGCGGCGACCCTGGAAATCACGGCCAGCCGCCAGCAGCCGAAGAAGCAGTCGGCGCGGATCGTCCATGACGGCGGCCGCAAGGCCCCGGCGAATAGCGCCAAGGGACGCCCGAAAGCTCCAGCCAAGGCGGCTCCGGCCAAAAAGTAGATGAGTTCTGCAAGCCAATTGCCAACGGCCGGCGCCTGATGCAGACTTGCCGCACGATCATCCGGAGGTAGGCATGCTTTACGTGGCACGAGACAGCAGCGGTAATATTCGCGAGTTACACCCGATGCCGCTGGGCATGGCCCAGGAAGCTTTGCCGGCCGACAATCCGGAGGTCCTGCAGTTCATCCACGAACGCTGGCGGCAGAATGAACTTTCCGAACTCGACCGCGATTTCGTGCGCGCCATCGAGGATACGATCGAACTCCTGATCGCCAAGGAAATCATCCTGTTTACCGACCTGCCACCGAGGGTTCAGGAAAAACTGCTGCGGCGCAAGGAAATCCGCGGCCAGACGCATTACGCCGGCAATTACGGCGGCGACGCCGACAGCGACATCATCCCGATCTGAGGCGCCAGGCTTCAGGTCGTCGCCAGCAGGTCGCGGACGAGCGTCAGCGCGGCCGGAAAATCGAAACTGGCCATGCACTGCTCCAGCCGTCCCATGGCAACAGCCGGCAGGGTGGCGCGCAGGATCGCGGCATGCTGACGGAAGATGTCGGCCGCTGCCACGTCGCCGGTGGCCAGCAGCGGTTCCAGCTGCCGCAGGGCGCTGCTCGTCGCCAGCGGATCGGCCGCCGCCGCTGCTGCCGGCGTCTCAGCACTGGCGATCTGCCCGACGACGGTGGCGAAAGCTTCGCCGGTACTGCGGATGCGCGCGATCAGGTCGGCGATGGGCGTGTCGTCCTGGTCGCTGCGCAGGGCCATCTCCAGTTCCCCGGCCTGCTGTTGCAGGACGGTCAGGCCGATGGTGCCGGCGGCTCCGCGTAGCCCGTGGGCGATCAACGCCCGGCCGGCACGATCGGCCGCTGGCAGGGCCGTCAGTTTGCTCATGTCGTCGCCATGCAGTTCGGTGAACTGACGGAGCAGTTGCAGGTAGCGGCGCAGGTTGCCGTGCAGGCGGTTCAGGCCGCTGGCGACATCGAGACCGGCGATGGCGGCGAGGCGTGCATGCAGCTCTTCATCGTCGTGCGCGGGCAAGGCCGTGACCCGCCCGGCGCTGGCTGCCGGCGCACTGCCGGTGCGCTCGGGTAGCCATTTGAGCAGGGCGGCGAACAGGGTCGGCGGTTCGATCGGCTTGGCGATGAAGTCATCCATGCCCGCTTCGCGGCAGGCCGCGCGGTCTTCGGCAAAGACGTTGGCGGTCATCGCCAGGATCGGCCGGTGGTGCCAGCCGGGCAGGGCGCGCAGGGCGCGGGTAGCTTCGAGGCCGTCCATTTCCGGCATCTGCACATCCATCAGCACCAGCGCGTAGTCGTTGCGGCGGGCCTTGTCGACTGCTTCCCGGCCGTTGTCGGCGACCTCGGCGGCGAGGCCGACGTCGCCGAGCAATTCGACCATCACTTCCTGATTGATCGGGTTGTCCTCGGCCACCAGCACGCGCTGGCCGGCATGGCGGCGACGGAGCAGCGATTCGGGCTTTTCCGCCGGCGGTTTGGCGGCCTCTTGCAGACGGGCCTGGCCGCGCCCGAGGCGGGCGGTGAACCAGAAACGGCTGCCCTGGCCGGGCTCGCTATCGACGCCGGCTTCACCGCCCATCATGCGAGCCAGGCGGGCGGCAATGGCCAGCCCGAGACCGCTGCCGCCGTACCTGCGGCTGGTCGAGGCGTCAGCCTGTTCGAAGGCCTGGAACAGGCGGCTGCGCGCCTCGGCGCCGATGCCGATGCCGCTGTCGGTGACCGAGAAGCGGAGCAGCAGTTCGTTGTCGCTTTCGCCGAGCAATTCGGCGCGTAGGGCGATGAAACCCTGTTCGGTGAATTTGACCGAGTTGCTGGCGAAGTTGAGCAGGGCCTGACGCAGGCGGGTCGGGTCGCCGTTCAGCCATTCCGGCACGCCGTCGCTGTCGATATCGATGCGCAGACCTTTGCCGTGAGCGGCCTCGCTGATCAGCAGGCCGACATGGTCGAGCACTTCGACCAGGGGAAAATCGGTGTTTTCCAGTTGCAGGCGACCGGCTTCGATCTTGGAGAAATCGAGGATGTCATTGATCAATTTCAGNNTGGAGAAATCGAGGATGTCGTTGATTACCGCCAGCAGGTGTTGGCCCGCGGCATCGATTTTATGCAGGTGAGCAATCTGCTCCGGTGGCAGCACGCCATGACGCATGACGTAGGTCAGGCCGAGAATGGCGTTCAGCGGGGTGCGGATCTCATGGCTCATGTTGGCGACGAAGACGCTTTTCGCTTCGTTGGCAATGTCGGCTGCCTGGCGGGCTGCCGAGAGTTCGGCGGTACGGCTGTCGACCAGCGCTTCCAGGTGCTGCCGGTGCTGTTCCAGTTCGGCCGCCAGGCGCTTGCGCTCGCTGATGTCCTGATGGGCGATGACGACGCCGCGGATTGTCGTTCCCAGCGGTGTCACCATCATGCTGAACCAGCGCTGCCGGTCCGGCGCATGGCAGGCGTACTCAAGGTTGAAATACGGCTGCTGCCCGGCGAGTACGGCGCGGATGCCGGCAGCGGCGGCCGCCGCATCGTCGCCGGCCGGGCCGGCAGCGTGCTGGCAGATCGCCAGGTAATTGCTGCCGACGCCGGTCTGGGGCACTGCGATGCCCGGTGGCGGAGCGTTTTCGGCGGCGAAGCGTTGCCAATTCTCGTTGACTGCAACGATCACGCCATCGCGGTCGAGGACGGCGATGTTGGCGGCGATCGCTTCGAGCACACCGTTCTTGAAATCCTCGCTGGCCCGCAGTTCGATGGCGACCTTGGCCATGCGCTCGCGGGCGGCGACCGCATCCTCGAGCAGGTTGAGGGCGGCCAGGCGCTCCCGACGCTGCGCTTCGAGCACTGCTTCCTGGCTCTGGCGCAGCGCTTCGGCGGCTCGCTGGCGCTCGGTGATGTCGTAAAAGGCGGCGAGTACGCCGTCGTTGAGGACGATGCCGGAAACGACCATGAGGCGCTGCGAGCCGTCGCGGCAGGTGATCCGGTATTCGGCCGGGGCGATGTTGCCGTCGCCGGCCACCGCTTGGCGGACGGCGGCATGCCAGGCGGCGAAGGCCTGGGCGCGATAGTCGGGGTCCGGGAAGGCTTGCGCCCACCACTCGGCGACGCGGGGAATCTCGGCGCGCGTATAGCCGAATTCCTGCTCGTAGCGGTCGTTGATCTCGACGAAGCTGCCATCTTTGGCGCCGAAGCACATCGCCAGCGGCGCGTTCTGGAACATCCGGCGAAAGCGTTCCTGGCTGTGCGCCAGGCGCTCTTCGGCGGCCTGCCGGGTGTTGGCCGTGACCTGCAGCAAGTGGCCGAGCGCATCGATTTCGCTGATCCCGGAGGCGAGCGGGGCGGTGGTCGTCGCCTGCTCCAGTTCGGCCATGGCCCGGGTCAGCCGGCGGCTGCCCAGGGTGGTGGCGGCAATGCTGAGCAGCGTGGCGCCGAGCACGGCCGCCAGCAAGGCCAGGGCCGAGTGGCGAAGCGGTGCCTGACGGACCGCCTGGGGGATTTCCAGGACCAGCGACCAGGGCGCCACGGCGGAGGCCACCGGGTAGCGTTCCAGTTTTTCCTCGGTGTTGGTGGCGGTCGAGCGCAGCGCACCGTGGCGAGCAATCAGAGCGCCGTTGCTGTCGTACAGCGTGACGCGCCAGTTCGCCGGCAGATTGAGGCCTTCCAGGTGCGCCTGCAGTTGCCGGGTCTCCAGCGTCGCCAGCAGCAGGTACTGTGGCTGCTCCTGGCGTTGCACCGGCACGGCGATGGCGACCAGCGGTTCGCCGGCGATCGGCCCGGCAAATATGTCGCCGACCGCCGGCTTGCCGCTGGCCAGTGCCGCTGGTGCGGCCGCCTTGCCGTTCGGCTGCGGCAACCGGGGCAGCGGGCCGCTGGCCAACGGCAGCCGGGTGTTGAGCAGCATCTGCAGGCCAAGGTCGGCGAGCACGACATGGCTGCCGAAGTTCTTGCGGAAGCCGTGCGCCTCCTGATAGAAGGCTGCGCGCGTCGACGGCTGATCGAGTAGCGGTGAGCTGGCGAGAACGCCGAGGGCGCTGATACGTGCCAGCAGATACTGGTCGACACTGGCGGCGAAATTGGCGGCGCGGGCAGCCGCATCGTCATCGGCTTCGGCGCCCCGGGTGCGCACGTTGTCGAAGGCCAGCCAGGCGGCGAGCAGCAGCAGCGGCAACAGGGTCAGCCAGATCAGCCGGGCCAGGAAGACGGACAGGCGGGTGCTGCCGCGGGCGTTCGGCTGGCCATCGCTCATCGCTGATCCTCGGCTGGCAGCGTTTCATCCTCGAGGAAGTCCAGGCGGTACGGTGGTGCCCGGCCGAGTTCGCGCGACAGCGCGTTGACGGCTTTTTTCAGTTCGATCATGTCGATTTCGCGGCCGACCATGGCCTGATTGAAGCGCTCCAGTTCCTGGTTGCGCTGGCCGAGTTCCTCGGCTTGCTGACGCAGGAACAGCTCGGCGAACTTCTTGTCGGTTATGTCGTGGTTGAGGCCGCGGTAACCGCACAGCCGGCCCTGGCTGTCGATGATCGGGGTGGCACTGATCAACACCTGGCAGAGGCTGCCATCGCGGCTGAGGCTGACGGTTTCCAGATTGCGGATGGGGAGTTGCCGCTCGGCGGTGTAGCTGAGGAAACTGCGGATGCGCCCGACCTCTTCATCCGGCATCAGTTCGAACAGGGCCTTGCCGAGCAGTTCATCGGCCGGGTAGCCGAGCAGCTTGGCGACGCTGCCCGAGACATAGGTGTAGCGCCACTCGCCATCGACCTCCCAGATCCAGTCGGAGGAGGCGGTGACGATATCCTGGAACCGCTGTTCGCTCTGGCGCAGGACTTCGGCTGCCCGGTCGCGCTCGGTGATGTCGCGGGAAATGCCGAAGAGCCCCGTAATCTGGCCGTCAGCATCGCGTAGCGGACCCTTGGTGGCGAGGAAAAGGCGTTCGCCCTGCTCGGTTTGCAGGTGTTCCTCGAAGGTGACCAGGGACTGGCGCTGCATCACTTCGCGGTCGTTGGCCATGACCAGTGCCGCTTGTGCCGGCGGGAACAGGGCCCGGTCGTCATGGCCGATGATTTCCCCGGCGGCTTTGCCGGACAGTTGTTCGGCCGCCCGATTGAACAACAGGTAGCGACCGTCGCGGTCCTTGGCGAAGATGGCGTCGCCGGAAGCATCGGCGATGGCACCGAGCAAGGTCAGCGCCTGCAGTCGCTCGTCCTGCGACTTGCGGATGACCTCGGTGAGCAGCAGTTGCTGCCGCTGGCGCAGAACCACCGCGCCGACCAGCGTGGCGAACAGCGCGGACAAGCCGCTGAGCACGATCCACAACGCTTCGCCGAAAGTGGCATCGTGCAGTTCGGCGACGTCGATCTTGGCGAGCAGGAACCAGTCGGAGCCGGGAATGGCCTGGACTACGCCGAGCACGTTCGCATCGCGGTAGTCGATGCCGCTGCTGGCTTCGCCGAGTCGACTCTCGCCGCGGCGGCTGCGGGCGGTCAGTAGATCCTTGCTGCTTAGCGGCAGGCGCAGTTTGCCGGCGCTCTCCTCGCGGTGGCGCAACTCGTTGATGAACACGATCTCCTCGCCATCCTGGCGGAAAAGCAGTGATTCCGCGGTCAGACTGTGGACTGGCCAACTGGCCAGGAGCGGCTCGAGCCAGCTGGCCGGATCGCTGCGCAGCACGATCAGCGGCGGCTCGGCGCCGACGCCGGCCAACGGCACCAGCAGGTCGAGATGCAGGTGGCCAAGGCTGTCGACGTCCGGGGGCACTTGGCGGATGCGGCCATCGACGGTGGCCTGGCGCACCGCCAACTGCAGCGCCGGGGTCAGCCCGGCCGAGCTGCCGGAATTCCACAGCAGCTTTCCCTGGTGGTCGAGCAGCAGCAGCGCATCGGTCTTGCTGCGCTGGCGGAACTGTTCCAGGACGACCGGTAGTTGCCCGCCATTGGCCGCCTCGCCCTGGTCGCGCCACAACTGGTACTGGCGGGCGACCGACGGGCTGCCGCGCAGCAGTTCGCCATCGCTGTGGCGTTCCTGCAACCAGTTGCCGATCTGCTGACTTTTCAGTTCGGCGATGGTCTGCAGCCGTTCGACTTCCTTGTCGCGCTGCTGGCCGTAGGTGCGCAGGGCGCCGAAAGCGGTGAGCGCGACGATGGCGATCACCAGCACGGCGATCAGTGCGCGCAAGAGACCGCCGGAGATGGCCGGCAGCGGCGCAAGATTTTCCGGGCGCCCGCGCATCAGCCAGTAGAGCAGGCCGGCGGTGACGGCGACGAACAGCCAGCCCTTGACGGTGCTGGCCAGAACGATGGCTGTCGGGTCGGTGAACAGCCAGCCGACGATCCGGTCCGAGAGCAGAATCCACAGGGCGGCGAAGGCCGCGTAGCTGAAGGCGATGGTCAGGGCGGGAGTCATCTTGTACGCCCCTTCTCTAGTGAGCAATGTCGGCGGTGGCGGTGAAGGAGGCAGTGTAGGCCACCGGTGCCCGCCGTCATCTCTGGCTTAGCTTAGTGTCATCACCGCCTTGACTAGTTCCGCCAGGGTGCGCACCCCCATCTTTTCCATGACCCGGGCGCGATGGGCTTCCACCGTCTTCATGCTGATGTCGAGGGTGTCGGCGATCTGCTTGTTGAGCTTGCCGGCGACGACCAGATGCATGACTTCGCGTTCGCGCTGGGTGAGCAGTTCGAGGCGGTTGGCAATGGCGTCATCGCGCTCGCGGCGGGCGGCGATCTGGCTGTCCAGTTCGAGGGCGCGCTCGATGCGTGAGAGCAGGTCGGCGTTGTGGAAGGGCTTTTCGATGAAGTCGCAGGCGCCGCGCTGCAGGGCGCCGACGGCCATGGGTACGTCGCCGTGGCCGGTGACGAAGATGATCGGCAGGCGCGAGCCGAGGGCGTCGAGCTTTTCCTGCAGTTCGAGGCCGCTCATTTCCGGCATGCGCACGTCGAGCACCAGGCAGCCACGCATGGCCGGCGACCAGGCGGCCAGATAGCTTTCGCCGGAGTCGAAGCAGGCGATGCGGTAACCCTCGCCCTCGAGCAGCCAGGTCATCGAGTCGCGCATGGCTTCGTCGTCGTCGACGACGAAAATGGTTTGCGTCGGATCACTCATCGTTTTCCTCTATCGGCACGGTGAAACGGAAGACGGTGCCGCCTTCGCGGCGGGTTTCGGCCCACAGCCGCCCTTGGTGGAACTCGATGATCGAGCGGCAGATGGGCAGGCCGATGCCCATGCCTTCCGGCTTGGTCGTGTAGAAGGGGGCGAATATGCGGTCCATGTCGTCTTCGTTGAGGCCGTGACCCTGGTCGATGACCGAGACCTCGAGCATGCGCTCGTCGACCACTGCAGCCTGGATGGTCAGCCGGCGGCGTTCGAAGGGTACATCGTTCATCGCCTCGATGCCATTCTTGATCAGGTTGAGCAACACCTGCTCGATCATGATGCGGTCGACGACGATGTTCGGCAGCTTGTCCGGGATGTCGACGATGATCTGGCTGCCGGTACGCTTGGCCTCGATGTCGGCGAAAGCGCGTGCTTCATCGACCAGTTCGTGCAGCGCGATCGGCCAGCGTACCGGGTCGCTTTTCTTCACCATGTCACGCATCCGGCGGATGATCTTGCCGGCCCGCTCGGCCTGCTCGGAGGCCTTCTGCATGGCGCCCAGCAGGTCATCGATGCGGTAGTTGCCGCCCTGCATGCGCTTGACGCAACCGGCGCAGTAATTGGCGATCGCCGATAGCGGCTGGTTCAGTTCGTGGGCCAGCGAACTGGCCATCTCGCCCATGGTGATCAGGCGCGAGGTTTGTTCCAGGCGCTTTTGCTGCTGCAGGTTGACCTCTTCGATGTGCTTGCGGTCGGTGATGTCGGCACCGATCTGGACGCGTACCGTGCGCCCGTCCACCCAGCGGATGGCGCGCTCGTGCAGGTGATACCAGCGGCCGGACAGGGTGTGCTGGAGTTCGCCATCGAACAGTTCGCAGGGCAGGTCCTCGGGGCGCAGCTGGCCGGGATCGCGCGTCAGCATCTCGGGCAGCGGCCGGCAGGCAGCGGTGATCAGGGCGGAGTTGGCGCCGACCGTATCGAAGCCGAAGATGTTCTGGAAGGCACGATTGGCGAAGAGGATCTCGCCGGTCTGCACGTCGGTGACGTGCACCGCCGAGTCGAGACCGTCGATGACGGTGACGAAGCGCTCATGGGCGCGCTCCAGTTCGACCCGTGCCCGCTTCGGTTCGGTGATGTCGTTCATCGAGGCCATCCAGCCGATCTGCACGCCATTGGTGTCGATCAGCGGCGAGAAGTAGAGGCGGACGTCGAAGCGCTCGCCACTCTTGCGCATGATGCGCATCTCGAAGCCGCTGGCCGGAGCCTGACCGGCCAGGGCCTGGTCGATGTTGTGCTGCAGCTTGTTGAATTCCTCGGCTGGCCAGTAGGGGTAAGGCGGGGCGACGCCGAGCAGTTCCGACTCGTCGAAGCCGGTCATCCGGCAGAAAGCGGCGTTGACGAAGGTGATCCTGCCCTCCAGGTCGATGGCGCGCAGGCCGGTGATCATCGATTGCGCCATCGCCTGGCGGAAAGCGTAAGCGGCGCGCAGCTTCTCCTCGGTGTCGGCCCGGTGGTGAGCGTGGCGACGGAGCTGGATCAGGGTGACGGTGGCGATGCCGGTGAGGACGACGATCAGGATCGCCGGCAGGAAGGGCAGCCAGGCGCCGCCGCCGCGGTAGGCGACGATCTGCATGGCGAGCTGGTTGCCCGGCAGGTCGAGGTTGATCGAGCCGGAAATCTGGCGGTCGCTCGGGCGGATCGAGGAGTTGCTGAACAGCTCGTTCTTGTCGGCATCGACGATGGTCAGCGCATAGCGGGAGTTGAAGCCGGCGGGCAGGGTGTAACGCAACAGCGGCTCAAACGACTGCAGGGCGATGAAGGCGCCGAGATCGGCACTGCTTTGCTGCACCGGCAGGATCAGGTCGTTGGCCGGACCCGGCCGTTTGCCCTGGTATTCGCGCGAAAAAACCGGAGTACGGGTGCGCAGTGCCTCTTCCAGCGCCTTCAGCCGAACCCCGTCCAGCTGCTCGCCGACGAATGCCGCCGTCGCCTCATTCGGCGCCACCCATTCGACCTTACCGTCGGTGCTGACCCAGATGATGGCATCCAGTTCGGGGTTGTCCGCTACATAGCGACTGGACTTGACCTGGAAGGCTTCGTAGGTGAGCTGGCGGAACTCCTGTTCGCGACCGAGTTCGCCGAGAAAGTCCTGATGCGCGTTGAGGCGGTTCTCGATGGTCCATTCCGCCCAGTGCATGTCGCCCTCGAGGGCCGAACGCGCCGTATCCTGCTCGCGCCATTGCAGGAAGGCAGTGACCAGCAGCATGGCGACGGCAAAAACGCCGATGGCGGCGTAGGGCGCCAGCCACAGCCAAGTCTGGCGGCGGGGGGCGGGAGGCGGCGAGATGAACATTGACCAATTCTTCGCCGCGCGCAGCGGGGAGACCATTGGTACTTACCCTAAGGACGTAGCGAGCAGCGCCTGCATCTGTGCTACCTGGCCCCGCCGAGGCTCAACCAGCAGTGAGCCAGCTGGCTAGCAGCGGCACCAGCAGGGCGGTGAGGGCGCCGTTGAGGCCCATGGCCAGGGCGGCGAAGGCACCGCTCTGTTCGCTGACCTGGAAGGCGCGGGCGGTACCGATGCCATGCGAGGCGACGCCGATGGCGAAGCCGCGGATGGCCGGATCGCGCAGCTTCAGCGCGTCGAACACGTAGCGGGCGGCGACGGCGCCGATGATGCCGGTGATGATGACCAGCACGGCGGTCAGAGAGGGAATACCGCCGATGCGTTCGGCGACGCCCATGGCGATCGGCGTGGTCACCGACTTGGGGGCCAGCGACAACTGCGTGGACAGGCTGGCGCCGAACAGGCGACCGATCAGCACCGCCGAGAGGACGGCGGTCAGGCTGCCGGCGAGCAGGCCGACGATGACCGGTAGCAGCATGGCGCGGACACGGCGGATCTGCGTGTACAGCGGAATGGCCAGGGCGACGGTGGCCGGACCGAGCAGGAAGTGCACGAACTGGGCGCCGGCGAAATAGGTTTCGTAACGGGTCGAGGTCAGCCACAGGACGAGCACCAGCATGCTCACCGCGATCAGCACCGGATTGACCAGCGGGTTGCCGCCGGAGCGCTGGTAGAGCCAGAAGGCTGCCTGGTAGGCGAGCAGGGTGATGGTCAGACCGAGCAATGGCGACGCCGACAGATACACCCAGAGTTCGCTGATCGGCGGGGTCATGGCGTTTCCTCCGGGGCTGCCCGGCGCTGGCAGTATTTCATTGCCAGGGCGGTGACCACCAGGGTGGCGATGGTGCTGATCAATAGCGACAACAGCAGGGCCAGCCATTCATCAGCGACGCGATGCAGATGCACCATGATCCCGGTGCCGGCCGGGACGAAGAGCAGTGACAGGTGTTGCAGCAGATTCTGGCTGGTCGTCCGCAAGTCCTCGCCGGGGCCGCCGCGCACGGCGAGGGCGATGAACAGCAGCAGCATGCCGATCACCGGGCCGGGGATCGGCAGGTCGAAGAAGCGGGCCAGCACTTCGCCGGTCAGCTGGAAAACCAGCAGCAGGGAGAGAGCGGAGATCACGGGCGGCTTTCGGGGAAAGAAAATGCCGCCAGTGTATTGCGTCGGTCAGGTTTTGATAACGGGCGTCAAAGTGGCTTGATCTTGTATTTTTTGTACAAGATGCTGTGCTTCAGTACTCCTTGTTGTCCGACCACATCGCCGGCGTGAAGCGGATCACCCGGTTGCGGCCGCGCTCCTTGGCCTGGTACAGCGCCACGTCGGCAAATTTGACGGCTTGCCAGAAGGTGTCGCTGTCGGTGGGGAAATCGGAAATGCCGATGGAGATGGTTTTCTGCAGGACGATGCCGGCCACCTGGACCTTGAGTTCCTCGACCGCCGCCCGGATGTTCTCGGCTACCTGCTCGGCCGCTTCGCCACCACTGTCGATGAGGATGATCAGGAACTCCTCGCCGCCGTAGCGGATGACCAGGTCGGAGGCGCGCACCGAGCGCTTGAGCACCGTGGACAGCGCCTTGAGCACGGCGTCGCCGGCATCGTGGCCATAGGTGTCGTTGACCATCTTGAAATAGTCGAGGTCGAGCATCAGGATGGCGGCATGGGTACGCTTGCGCTGGACGCTGGCAACCAGCGTCTCGACGTACTCTTCGAGGAAGCGGCGGTTATTGAGGCCGGTCATCGGGTCACGCAGCGTCGAATCGCGCAGGCTTTCCATCAGCCGCTTGGTTTCCAGCACCGGCGCCGTTTCGCGCAGATAGACATTGACGAACGGGATCTTGGCCAGCAGGCTCTTTTCCTCTTCCGGCGTCGCCAGCAACTGGACGACGCTACCGACCGCGCCGGAATGATTGACCGGGAAACAGACGTGGCGACGGGCGCCCAGCTCGGCCGGTGGCCGGAACGAATAGCAGATTTCCGGATTGGTCACGCCATCGACGATGTGGCCGGTCCGCCGGACGCGGCAGGCTTCCGGGCGGATCAGGATTTGCGGGTCGCACCAGCGGCAGGTGTCGGCGGCTTCGCCGTCGATCATGATGGTGCGGATCTGGCGCTTGTTGCTGCTGATTTCATAGAGCGAGAATTCGTCGAGACTGAATTCGTTTTTCAAGGTCGTGGCCAGGCGCTGGTAAATCTCGGTCTTCGACTCGTCCTCCTCGATCGCCTGCTTGAAGTGGGCGGCCTTGGTCAGCCCTTCAACCATGTCGATGGTTGCCGTCAGCAGGTTTTCGCCGGGCGCCGGCGTGCGTTCGGTGAGGCGGGCGACGTTGTTGCCGATGCGGTTGAGGCCGTCGTCGAGGAAGGTCAGCAGGCGGTTCATGTCGGTGGCGATCTGGCCGATTTCGTCGTTGGTCCGCTGTTCGACATGGGCCTGGAAATCACCGCGCAGGGCGCGCTGGACAGCGCCCTCGACGGCATTGGCGGTGTCGGAAATCGGCCGCAGCAGCCGGCGCAGCAACAACACCATCAGCAACGAAAAGAGGGTCACCGCCCCGGCAATGCCGGCCACGGTCAGCAGCGCCTTTTCCTTCAGGGCGGCAATCGACATGCTCATGGTGACGGCGCCGAGCACAGCCCCCTCGGCGACCTGATGGCATTGCAGGCAGTTCGGGCTGCCGCTGGCGGTGGCGATATAGGGAATGGTGCCGCGGAAGACCGTTTCCTCGCCCTGCGTGATCAACTCGAAGCGTGCCTTGCCTTCGTGCAAGACGGCGCGTTCGGTATCGTCGGCCACCGACTCCATCGACAAGCCCTTGCCGAACTGCTTTTCCACCTCCGGCGAACGGATGACGCGGGCCGATTTCAGTCCCTGGACCTCGACCAGACGTTGCAGGAAGCTCTCGCGTTTGTCGATGACCCCGTTGATCATCGATTCGGTCAGATGGACGCGGACGATCTCACCGGCGGTACGGATGTGCTCGGTTGCCGAAGCAATCGAGAAGCTGCGAAAAGCGTAGAGGCTGATGGCCACCAGGACGGCCAGCAGGCCGGCGGTGATGCTGATGAAGAAGAGGGTTACCTTGGCGTTGAGTGTCACGGGACAACTCTCCTGTTTGACTAGGCACAAGGTGGGGGATTATGGCTTAAGGCAATCCGTTGGGGAGGGGGCGATTTCTTCGCCGGCGAAGGAAAAAGCCATTCCTTGACCTTGGTCAACTGTTTGCCGGGATGGCGTCGGCGGCCGGCCAAACTGCACCAAGGTACATTTATCGCAAGCAGGACTTGGGGTAATCTGCGGACATCAGGACTGCCATGCGCAGACAAGAACCGGCAGGGGAAGACGTTTTGGATAAAAGCTGCGTACTGGTGGTGGATGACGAGCCGATCGGCCGTGAAATCCTTGCCGAAAATCTGAGCATTGAAGGTTATGTCGTGGTCGAAGCCGATTCCGGCGAAGCGGCCTGGCAACTGATCGACGCCAGCCCTGAACGTTTTGAGGCCATTCTGCTCGACCGCATGATGCCGGACATGGATGGCATCGAAATCCTGCGCCGGGTCAAGCAACGCACCGACATGCGCCACGTTCCGGTGATCATGCAGACCGGCATGACCGCCGATGCCGATGTCCTTGAAGGTCTCCAGGCTGGCGCCTACTACTACCTGACCAAGCCGTTCTCGGCCGATACGCTGCTCGCCATCGTCGCTGCCGCGACGCGCGACTATCGCGGCCATCGCGAGCTGGAGGAAGAGGTCAGGCGCCAGGGGCAGATACTTTCCTGCCTGACGGAAGCGCGTTTCGTCTATCGTTCCACCGACGA
Organism: Betaproteobacteria bacterium UBA2293; assembly: GCA_002345845.1. The sequence continues at coordinate 13,677 of DDWF01000307.1, forward strand.
GGCGCGGGCATTGGCAGCGCTGCTGGCCAACGTCGCGCCGGAGCCGGAGCGGGTCGTTCTCGGTCTGTCGGAACTGATGCTGAATGCCGTCGAACATGGCAACCTGGCCATTGGTTACCGGGAAAAATCGCAATTGATCAATGCCGACCGTCTGCATGACGAAATCGGCCGCCGCCTTGCCGATCCGCGCTATGCCGGCCGCCAGGCGGAGGTGATCGTCCGCCGCGAGGCGGGCGCCTTGCGCTTCACCATCCGCGACCAGGGGGCCGGCTTCGACTGGCGCGGCTATCTGGACATGAGCCCGGAGCGGGCCTTCGATACCCACGGGCGAGGCATCGCCATGTCGCGCATGATCAGTTTTGACAGCCTCGAATACCGCGGTTGCGGTAACGAGGTCGAGGCGGCGATCCGCTGCTCGTGACCTGCTGGCGCGCCGGCTAGCCGGCCGCCGTGGTCAGCAGGCGGTGCAGCGTCGCCCGCTGCTGACGATCGGTTTCTGCCAGTTCCCGGTAGAGGGCGCCGACGGCTTGTTCATCGCCGGCTGCGACCAGCATCTTGTCCAGGCGGGCGGCAGCGTTGTGTGTGGCTTCCAGGCCAAGGGTGGCCGCCGTGCCCTTCAACGTATGCACCAGGCGCCGGGCCAGCAGCAGGTCGCCGGCCTGCAACGCCGCGCCGGCCTGGGTTACCGTCTGTCCATGCACCTCCAGGTACTTGCTCAGCAGTAGCGGGTATTTCTCGATCTTGATGCCGAGCCGGTCGACGGCGACGGCCGGGGCGAAGCCGCCGGCGGCCTCGAGGGCAATGAGCAGCCACTGGCCGTTGCCGGTCGCCGGCGGGGGGGCTGCGCCGACCGCCGGCAGCCAGCGGCCCAGGCAAGTGCGCAGGCGCTGCGTGCTGACCGGCTTTTCCAGATAGTCGACCATGCCGGCGGCCAGGCAGGCGCTACGGTTTTCCGGCAGCACATTGGCGGTCAGGGCAATAATCGGCGTCTTCTGCCGTTCCGGCAGGGCGAGGATGCGGCGGCTGGCTTCGTGGCCATCCATCACCGGCATCTGGATGTCCATCAGGATCAGATCGTAGTCGGTAGCCGCGGCCATGGCGACGGCGCCTTCGCCATCGACCGCGACGTCGGCGGCCAGCCCGAGTTCCTTCAACTGGTCGAGCGCCACCTCGCGGTTCAGCGCCTCGTCGTCGACCAGCAGCAGGCGTGGCGGCTTATTCATCCAGGTTTCCCCGATCGGCAGCGGGCGGGTACAGGCGATCGAGCAGATTCCTGGCGGTTTCGAAATCGAAATCGTTGACCAGCCGCGCAAAATTCGCGAAGGCACCGCTCAGCGCCTGGCGCAGCGCCGGTTCGTGCAGGCGCAGGATGTCCTGGGCATGGATGTCGCCGACCGTCAGCTGCCGGCGCAGTTCGTCCAGAATATCCGGTGCCGGGCCTGGCGCTGCGCTCGCCGGGGTGCCGACCAGCAGCGGCCGCAACTGGCGTTCGAAGATGGCTTGGCTGCTCGCCAGTTCGGCCAGCAGCGGTGCCAGTTGCGCCGCCGCCACTCCCTCCTTGATCGCCCGCTCCAGGCCGGCCGCCATGGCCTGCAGGGTCACGGCGCCGAGGGTGCCGGCGGCGCCCTTGAGTGTGTGGGCGAAGCGCCTGGCGTCGTCCCGCCGGTCATTGGCGATCGCCTGAGCAATGGCTGCGGCATCGGCGCCGTGGCTATCGAGGAACTTGCCGAGCAGGCGCCGATAGCTGGCGATCCGGCCGCGGACGACATGCAGGCCGCTTTCGCCATCGAGGCCGGCAATCTCGCCCAGGCGGCTGATGAAGGACTGCTCGTCGAGCTCGGTCGGCGGTCTGCCCGGCAGGCCGGCCGCGGCCATTTGTGGCAGCCAGCGGGCGATGGTGGCGAGCAGTTGGTCGGGCTGCACCGGCTTGGCGATATGGTCGTTCATGCCGGCGGCCAGGCAGGCTTCCCGATCTTCGGCAAAGGCATTGGCCGTCATCGCCAGGATCGGAACGGCCGCCCAGCCGGGCAGGGCGCGGATGCGCCGCGTCGCCTCCAGGCCGTCCATGACCGGCATCTGCATGTCCATCAGGACGAGATCGTAACGTTGTTGCTGGGCCAGGGTGACGGCGGCTTCGCCGTCGCTGGCGACAGCGACCTGGAAACCGGCATTTTCGAGCAGCGCCCGCGCCACTTCTTCGTTGATTGCATTGTCCTCCGCCACCAGGATGCTGGCGCTGGCCGGCAGCCGCGATGGGGCGGTAGCGCGCAGGGGCGAGTTGGCATTGCGGGCGGCGCGCAGGCGGGCAGTGAACCAGAAGGTGGAGCCTTTTCCCGGCTGGCTGTCGACATCGATGTCGCCGCCCATTGCTTCCGCCAGGCGGCTGCTGATGGCCAGCCCCAGGCCGGTGCCGCCGAAGCGCCGGGTGGTCGAGGTGTCGGCCTGCTCGAAAGGCATGAACAGGCGCGACTGCACTTCCGGCGTGAGGCCGATGCCAGTGTCGCGCACCGCGAAGCGCACCAGGTAGCCATCATCTTCCTGGTTCAGCAGGTGGACGGTGACGGTGATGCTGCCGTGATCGGTGAATTTGACAGCGTTGGAGAGGAAGTTGACGAGGATTTGCTGGAGGCGCAACGGATCGCCGCGCAGGCGATCGGGCAGGGTCGGGTCGATGCTCCAGGTCAGCGGCAGATTCTTGGCGGCCGCCCGCTCGGCAACCAGGTCGCGGGCGGTGGTGAGCAGCCGGCTGACGGAGAAGTCGCTCTCTTCCAGCTGTAGCTTGCCGGCTTCGATCTTGGAGATGTCGAGGATGTCATTGATCACCGACAGCAGGTGGCGGGTGGCGGTGTCGACCTTGCTCAGGCGCTGGTGCAATTCCGGCGTCAGGGCGGGGTCGCGCAGGGCCAGATGGGTCAGGCCCATGATGGCGTTCATCGGCGTGCGNNGGCTCATGTTGGCCAGGAAGGCGCTCTTCGCCCGGTTCGCCGCCGCCGCCTGTTCGCTGGCCTGGAGCAACTGGATGGTGCGTTCGCCGACCAGGGTTTCCAGATGCAGGCGATGGCGTTCGAGTTCCGCCTGGGTGCGCTTCTTCTCGCTGATGTCTTCCTCGATCGACAGGAAATGAGTGACCCGGCCATCCGGCTGGCGTACTGGCGAGATGATGGCCAGGGCTTCGAAGGTCGTGCCGTCACGCCGGCGATTGACGAACTCGCCACGCCAGATGTCGCCCCGAGCCAGGGCCTGGTTCAGCGATTCGTAGGTGGCCGCCGGGGTCAGCCCGGACTGCAGCAAGCGCGGGGTGCGACCGATGATTTCCTCGCGGGCATAGCCGGTGCTCTGGACGAAGGCCTCGTTGACGTATTCGATGGTCTGACGGGTGTTGGTAATGAGGATGCTGTTCGGCGTCTGTTCGATGGCCAGCGACAGTTTGCGCAGGGATTCCTCAAAGGTGCGCTGCTCGCTGATGTCCTGAATCGTGCCGAACATGCGGCTGACCTTGCCCTGGCTGTCCAGGCGCAGCTCGCCGGTGCCATGCACCCAGACCTCGCTGCCGCAGCTTTGCCGGATGATCCGGTAGTGGGTGTCGAAAGGCTGCCGCTGGCCGAGCACCTGTTCGCTCAGGTAGCGCTCCAGGCGCTCGCGGTCGTCAGGATGGATCAAGGCGAGCCAGCCGGCCGTGGTGTGCGGATAAGCAGCATCGATACCGAAAATCTCGGCCAGTTCCGGCGAGCAAATCCATTGGTCGGCCTGCGGATCGAATTCGTAGTGGCCCAGGTGGGCCAGGTGCAGGGCCTGGCGCAGGCTGGCCTCGCTGATCAGCAAGGCGCGCCGCGAGCGCTGCATGAACAGGCCAAGGGCGATTTCGCCAGCGATATTGGCGAGCAGGCCCAGCTCTTCGTCGGTAAAGGCATGGCTGGCCGTGGCGTAAAGATTGAGGGCGCCGACGATGCGGCCGTCGGGGCGCAGCGGCAGTGCCACTGACGAACGATAGCCGAGTTGCAGCGCCGATTCGCGCCAGGGAGCGAAACTCGGGTCGGCCTCGATATCCTGGACGATGCTCGGCACGCCAGTGCGGATGGCGCGCCCGGTCGGCCCGTTGCCGCGCGGCCCGGGCGCCCAGCTGAGATCGAGTCCGGCCAGATAGCCGGCAACGAAACCGGCATCGGCCAGCGGCACGATGCGGCTGCCGGCATCGTTCAGCGCCTCGCCGACCCAGGCCATGCGGTAATTGCCGACATCGACCAGCAGGTTGCAGATGTCGGCGAGCATGGCGCTTTCGTCGTCATGGCGGACGATGGCTTGGGCGACGCCGTTCATCAGGCGCAGGGCACGGTTCTGGGCGGCGATGCGTTGGCGGCTGGCCTCGCGCTCGGTGATGTCGTGGGCGATGCCGAGGACGCCGAGGAGGCTGCCATCACCGTTGTACAGCGGCGTCTTCAGGGTATTCAGGCGTTCGCTATGACCATCGGGGAAATGCAGCGTTTCATCGAACTGGCGCGTCTTGCCGGCGGCGACCGTGGCCAGGTCATCGGCGCGCAGGCGGTCGGCGATGGCGGTTGGCAGCAGGTCATGATCGCGCCGGCCGATGATCGCCTCGGGCGGCCGATCGAACAGGCGGGCGGCCAGCGGATTGCATTCGAGGTAGACGCCATCGCCGTCCTTCAGCCAGACCATGTCGGGCAGCGTCTTGAGCAGGACGCTGAGGCGGCTGCGCTCCGCTTCAAGGCGGGCCCGCTCGTTGCGCCGCTGGGAAATATCGGTGAGCACGCCGGCGGTGATCAGTGGGCTACCGTCTTCGCCCAGCTCGATGATGCTGCCGCGGTCCTCGACCCAGAGCCAGCTGCCATCGCCGCGGCGGAAGCGGTATTCGAGGTGGTGCTGGCCAGATGCTTTGATCTCCCCGGCGCTCAGCGCAGCATTGACGAGTGGACGGTCTTCGTCGTGGATGCAGTCCAGCCATTCGACCATGCTGCGCGGTACCGTTTCGCTGGTGTAGCGCAACAGGGCGAGCAAGCCATCGCTGACCACATGGCGATCGGCGTCGTGCAGATACTCCCAGCAGCCGCCGCCGGTCGAGTCCAGCGCCAGCTTGAGGTGGGTTTCCAGGCGCAGGCGGTCGCGCTCCTGGCGCACTTTGTCGATGGCCGACTCGAACTGGTGCAGGGCGAGTTGTTCGAGCAGGCGGCGCTGGCTGATGACGCCCAGGATGATCCCCTTGTCGTCGATCACCGCCATGTGGCGCATGTGATGGCGGCTCATCGCCTCAAGGGCGGCGGTGACCGAGGCATTGATCGAGACGCCGCGCACCGGCGCGTTCATCACCGTGCTCAGGGGCAGGCCGTGCGGTTCCGGATAGCGGCGCAGCAGGCGCGGAACGTCGCGCTCGGTGAGGATGCCGAGCGGCTTGCCGTGTTCGATGATGATCAGGTAATCGCTGGCGTACTCGAGCATGCAGGCGATGGCCTCGCCGAGGTCGGCCTCGGGGGGCAGGCGTGGAATCTCCCGTTCCATGACGCTGGCCAGGGTGCGCAGGTGGCGAAAGACGTCGGTGCCGAGCGCCAGGCGGAAATCCGTCTCGCTGACGATGCCGACCGTCTTGCCATCGGCATCGACGACGACCAGGTGGTGGATGTGATGCTGCTCGACCAGTTGCCGGGCGCTGATCAGGTCGAGGTCGCTGCGCGCCCTGATCAGCGGACGCGACATGATCTGCTCGACCGGCGTGTTCGCCGGCAGGCGGTCGTGCATGGCGCGCAGGATGCTGCTTTCGGTGATGATGCCGAGCGACTCGCCATCCCGGCTGACCAGCAGGCAGGAGAAGCTTTCCTCGGCCATCAACTGGGCGGCTTCCTGCAGCGGGGTGTCGGGCGCTATGCCCAGCACCTCGTGGGACATGATTTCGCCGAGGCTCGAAGATGATCGGTTGCTCATGGCCGCGGTTCCGCCGTCTGCTCGAGGGCGGCGGCCAGGGCGGTCAGTGTCGCGTTTACGCTGGCGCACAGCGTGTCTACCAGTTCGCTGCGTGGGCTGCCGTCGCTGCCGGGCTGCCGCAATTCCTGATTGAGGCGGGTGGCGGCAGCTTGAATGTCGACCAGACCGAGGGTGCCGGCGGCGCCTTTCAGTGTATGGGCGAGATGCGAGGCATCGGTGGGGCGATCTTCGGCCAGGGCCCGGGCGATCAATTGATCGTCCTCGCCATGCTGGCTGACAAAACTCTTGAGCAGCCGCCGGTAGCTGGCGCAGCGCCCGCGCACGGCGCGCAGGCCGGTGGCGAAGTCGAGTCCCGGAACTGCCTCCAGGGCCGCCCGCAAGGCCGTTTCCTCGTCGACCGGGGCGGCCGGGGCGAGGCTGGCTGTCGCTTTGCTGTTGCCGGCCGGCAGCCACTTGATCAGGCTGGCAAACAGATTGCCCGGGTCCACGGGTTTGGCGATGTGGTCGTTCATGCCGGCGTCCAGGCAGCGCTGGCGATCCTCGCCGAAGGCGTTGGCGGTCATGGCCAGGATCGGTACCTGGCGTCCCGTGGTGCTGTTGCGGATCAGGCGGGTGGCGGTCAGGCCATCCATGACCGGCATCTGCATGTCCATCAGGATCAGGTCGTAAGGACGTTCGCGGGCCAGGCGGACGGCTTCCTCGCCGTTGGCGGCGACGTCGACCTGCAGGCCGACGCTGCGCAGGAGGTCGACGGCGACTTCCTGGTTGATCTGGTTGTCTTCGACGAGCAGGACGCAAGCCTGCTGGTGCAGGGTGGTCAGCAGCCGTTCGGCCTCGGCGACGGGCAGCGGCATGGCCGCCGCCGTCGCCGCCGCCTGGCCGGCGTGCAGGCGGGCGGTGAACCAGAAGGTGCTGCCGGCGCCGGGATCGCTGATCAGGCCGCTATCGCCACCCATCAGCAGCGACAGGCGGCGGACGATGGCAAGGCCGAGGCCGGTGCCGCCGAAGCGTCGGGTGGTCGAAGTATCGGCCTGCTCGAAGGCGTCGAAAATGCGTTCCTGCTGTTCGCGGGGAATGCCGATGCCGGTGTCGCTGACGGCGAAGCGGACGATTAGCGCACCGTCGGCGGTCCGGCTGTCAAGGCTGACGGCGATGTCGATATGGCCGTGGCGGGTGAATTTGACGGCATTCGACAGATAGTTGAGCAGCACCTGGCCGAGACGCAGGGGGTCGCCGTGCAGGACCGACGGTAGTTGCGGATCAATCGAACAGCGCAGTTCGATGCCGCCCGAACGCAGGTGGTCGGCGACCAGGATGGCGGTGTTGTCGATGACCTGGCTGAGCAGGAAATCGGTCGGTTCAAGCTCCAGCTTGCCGGCTTCGATCTTCGAGATGTCGAGGATCTGGTTGATGATCGCCAGCAGGTGCTGGGCGGCGTCGGCCACCTTGTGCAGGCGCAGGCGCTGTTCGGGATCGTCGGTGTGGCGCTCGGCCAGGTGGTTGAGGCCGATGATGGCGTTCATCGGCGTNNTCGTGGCTCATGTTGGCCAGGAAGACGCTCTTCGCCCGGCTGGCTTCGACGGCCGAATCCTTGGCCCGGGCCAGCTCGGCGGTGCGCTCGGCGACCAGTTCCTCAAGGTGGTGGCGATGGCGCTCCAGTTCCTCGCCGGCCGCCTTCTGTTCGGTGATGTCCTGCCAGATGGCGCAGATGTGCGGGCGACCGCCGACATCGACGGCGGTGGCGGCGATGCGGGCGATCTGCAGGCTGCCGTCGCGGCGCCGGTGACGGCGTTCGAAAACCGCATTGCCGTGGGCGATGATGTCGGCCAGCAGGGCGCGTAATTCGCTCTCGCCGGTGCCATCCTGAATGTCGACGAGATTGAGGCCGGCGAATTGCTCGCGGGTGTAGCCGAGGTTGCCGATCACGGCATCGTTGATTTCGACGAACGTGAGCGTTTCCGGGTCGATCAGGCAGATGCCGTCGCGGGCCTGGGTGACGATGCTGCGATAGATTTCCTCGCGCTCGCGCAGCGCCTGTTCGGCGACTCGGCGCTCGGAGACATCAACGACATAGACGACGATGTGCGCTTCGCCTTCGACGTCGATCCGGGCTGCCGACAGGCTGATCTGGCGCTGGCGGCCATCGCGGCCGGTGGCGGTGCTGTCGAAATCGATGACGAAGCCGTCGCGTTGCAGCAGTTCGACCATACGGGCGCGATTCTTGCCATCCCAGAGGCCGGCTTCCAGTGTCGTCTTGCCCAGCAGTTCCTCGCGCGTCCATTGGTATTCGCTGAGCAGGCGGTCATTGACATCGATCATCCGGCCGTCGCTGACGCGCGTGATGCAGGCGGCCACCGGCGCGGCGCGGAAGGCAACGGCGAGGCGCTCCTGCAACTGGAAGACAGCCTGTTCGGCACGGCGGCGCTCGGAAATGTCGAGAATGAAGGCGAGCACGCAGCGCCGCTCACTGAGGCTGACGATTTCAGCCGAGATGCTGATCGAGATCGGCGTGCCATCGCGGCGCCGCCATTCAGTCTGGTAATCACCCAGGCTGCCGGCGGCGAGCAGGGCGTCCAGCCACTGTTGGCGGTCCTGCTGTGTGGGCCACAGGCCGAACTCGGCGGAACTGCGCCCGAGCAGTTCGCTGACCGGCCAGCCGAGCATCTCGGCATAACGCCGGTTGATGTCGAGATAGATGCCGTCCTCGATGGTGGTCAGCGAAATCGATGCCGGACTGGCCTCAAAGGCGACCCGGAAGCGCTCTTCGAGATCCTTGAGGGCGCTGATGTCGCGCCCGATGCCGAGAATGCCGATCAGGTGCCCGTCGTGGTCGAGCATTGGCGTCTTGGTGGTCAGGACGCGCTCGCGATGGCCGTCGCTGAAAGTCAGCCATTCCTCGTTGCTGCGCGGCCGGCCGGCAGCCTGGGCGGCGCGGTCGTTGGCGCGGAAGAACTCGGCCTGTTCGCGGTCCACGAAATCAAAATCGCTGCGCCCGATCAGCGTCGCCTCGGAAACGCCGTAGAGGGATTCAAAGCGGCGGTTGCATTTCAGGTAGATGCCGTCCGGGTCTTTCAGCCAGATCAGGTCAGGCACCGTATCGATCAGGGTGCGCAGATGAATGTGTTCGCGGGCCAGGGCCTGGCTGGAGCGTTCGGCATCGAGCCGGGCTTGGCGCTCGATGCGGTGGCCTCGTTCGATCTGTATAAGCAGCCGGTGCAGCAGGATGGCCAGCAGCAGGGCGGTGACAGCGATGAAAAACCAGCCTTTCAGGGAACTGGCGAACAGCAATTGTTGCGGATCGCTGATCCAGGCTACCAGCAGGCGGTCGGAGACGAGAATCCACAGTGCGGCGACGATGACGTAGGGGACGACGACGAGGGCCACGGCCTTGACCAGGCTGGTCGGTGCTTCACTGGACTGACTCATCGTGCTGCTCGTCTCGTGCTTCAATCGGAGTAGGTGTGGGCAATGCGCCGGAAGGTTTCGAATTCGCCGATGAAGGCGCTCACGATATCCGGGTCGAAATGCTTGCCGCTGCCTTCAACGATGATCTTCAACGCCGTCTCGTGCGTGAAGGCATCTTTGTAGACACGTTTGCTGATCAGCGCGTCAAAGACATCGGCCAGCGCCATCAGCCGGGCGGACACGGGAATCGCCTCGCCGGCCAGGCCGTCCGGATAGCCGCTGCCGTCCCATTTTTCGTGGTGGTGGCGGGCAATTTCCTTGGCGATGTCGAGAAACTCCACCCGGGCCTCGGTATCGGCTTCCGCCTGAGCGATGGCGCGGGCACCCAGCTCGGCATGGGTCTTCATGATTACCCATTCTTCCGCTGTCAGCGGTCCCGGTTTGAGTAGCACATGATCGGGAATGCCGACCTTGCCGATGTCGTGCAGGGGGGCCGATTTGGCCAGGTCGTCAATTTTTGGCTCGTCGAGGTGGTCGATGAAACGCGGATGCCGGCGGAGAGCCTGGGCCAGGGTGCGCACATATTCCTGCGTGCGGTGCAGGTGGTTGCCGGTTTCCGGGTCACGCGTCTCGGCCAGGCGGGCCAGGGCGTGGATGCTGACCTGCTGGATCAACTGATTTTCCGCCATGCGCCGGGCGACTTCCGCTTCCAGGTAGCTGTTCTGATCGTGCAGGATGTCGCGGGCCCGCTTCAGGTCGAGCTGGGTGCGGACGCGGGCGAGGACGATGTTCGGGCGGATCGGCTTGGTGATGTAATCGACGGCGCCGCAATCGAGGCCGTGCTCCTCGTCATGCGTGCCATCCATGGCGGTGACGAAGATCACCGGAATGTCGCGCGTCTTCGGATCTTCACGCAGATGGCCGAGGACGGCGAAGCCGTCCATCTCCGGCATCATCACGTCGAGCAGGATCAGATCCGGTGTTGGCTGGCCCTGGGCGATCTGCAGGGCCCGCCGGCCGGAGTTGGCAGCACGTACCCGGTAGTCATGCTGCAGTAGCTCGCCAAGAATGCTGAGATTTTCCGGCGTGTCGTCGACGATCAGGATCGTGGGGTGCGATGCGGCCATTGTGGTTTTCTCGGAGCGCCGACGTAAGGTGGTGGTAGCCGGCGGATTATCGCTGTCGGCAGCGAATATTGCTACCGGGCCTCTCCCGCCGGCCGGCCGACGATCCGGCAATAGGCGGCGAAACGGCGGGCATCGATCCGCCCGGTCGCCAGCGCGGCGCTCAGCGCGCAGTCCGGCTCGCGGTCGTGATGGCAGTCGCGGAAGCGGCACTGACCGAGGAAGGGGCGGAATTCCGGGAAGGCCTGTTCGATTTCACCGCGATCGAGGTGGCCGAGGCCGAATTCCTGCAGGCCGGGCGAGTCGATCAGGGCACTCTCGGCATCGAGATGGTAGAGGCTGGCATGCGTCGTCGTGTGTTTGCCGGAATCGAGGGCTTGCGAGATTTCACGGGTGGCGGCATTGGCTTCCGGCAGCAGGGCGTTGATCAGCGTCGATTTGCCCATACCCGACTGGCCGACCAGTACGCTGGTGCGGCCATGCAGCGCCGGCCGCAGGTCTTCGGCGTGCTCCAGGGCGGACAGCTCGAGCAGGCGGTAGCCGAGGCCGGTGAACACGGCCAGGCGTTCGCGGGCGGCCGGCAGGCGGTCGACCAGGTCGCACTTGTTGAGGACGATCAGGATTTCGATGTCGGCGCTTTCGGCGGCAACCAGGGCGCGCGTCACCAGTTCGTCGGAAAAGGCCGGCTCGCTGGCGACGACGATGATCAACTGGTCCACATTGGCGGCGATCAGCTTCTGGCGGATTTCGTTGGAGCGGTAGAGCAGGCTGCGCCGCGGCTGAATCGCCTCGATGACGCCCTGATCGGCCGAGGTGCGCTTGATATCGACCAGGTCGCCGCAGGCCACCTCGCTTTTCTTGCCGCGCGGGAAGCAGGGCAAACGGCTGCCGTCCGGCAGTTCGACCAGGTACTGGCGGCCGTGGGCGGCGACGACGCGGCCGTGCATCAGCTCAGCGCCTGTAGCCGGGCGATGCGCTGCGCCGCCGGTGGGTGCGAATCGTAGAAGGCGGAATACAGTGGGTCGGGGGTCAGCGTTGAGGCATTGTCCTCGTACAGCTTGACCAGCGCGCGGATCAGGTCGCCCGCCGCGGTGTGCTCGGCGGCATAGGCATCGGCTTCAAATTCGTGGCGGCGCGACAACTGGCTGAGCAGTGGGCTGAGCGGGAAGGTGAACACCGGCACGACGAGGAAGAAGAGGATCAGCCCCAGCGTCGTGTTCTGCGCCGGCACGCCGAGGCCGGCGTAGAACCACGGGCTGTCGATCAGCTGGCCGAGCAGCCAGAGGAAGGCCAGCGAGCCGGCGAACATCATGACGATGCGCTGGACGATGTGCTTCTTGCGGAAATGGCCCAGTTCATGGGCCAGTACGGCTTCGATTTCGTCCGGCGACAGGCGTTCGAGCAGGGTGTCGAAGAAAACGATGCGCTTGTTGTTGCCGAAGCCGGTGAAATAGGCGTTGCCGTGGCTGGAACGCTTTGAGCCGTCCATGACGAAGAGGCCGGAGGAACGGAAGCCGCAGCGTGCGAGCAGGGCTTCAATGCGGGTCTTCATGTCGCCGTCGGCGAGTGGCGTGAACTTGTTGAACAGCGGCGCAATCCAGGTCGGATAGACGAACAGCGCCAGCAGGTTGAAGCCGGCCCAGAACAGCCACACCCAGAACCACCAGGTCTCGCCCATGGCGCCCATCAGCCAGAGCACGGTGGCGATCACCGGGATGCCGATGGCCAAGCCGAGCAAGGATTGCTTGGCCAGGTCGGTGAGAAACAGGCGCAGGGTCATGCGGTTGAAGCCGTAGCGAGCCTCGATGACGAACTGGCGGTAGAGCGAAAAGGGGAGGTCAATGATGGCCGAAATGGCCATCAGGCTGAAGATCATCGCCAGGCCGTAGGGAATGCCCTCGAGGCGGGCTGACCACAGCGCGTGCAGCCAGGCGATGCCGCCGCCGAGGGTGAAGACCAGCAGCAGGGCGCTGTCGACGACCGTGGTGATGAGACTGGCGTGGCTGCGGTCCACCGTGTAATCGGCGGCCTTCTGGTGGGCGGCGAGGGGAATGCGTTCGGCGAAGTCGGCGGGAACCGCGGCGCGATGGGCGCTGACATGGCGGATATGGCGCCGGCTGAGCCACAGACGGGCGGCCAGGGTCAGGATGACGGCGGCGAGGAAGACGAGGGTGAAAGCGGATGTCAAAGGCAGGGGCCTAGCTGTGAGAAAATCGGGGTTTTTCGAACTCGGGCAATTATATGGCAGGCACTGCAAACAACCTCGTCTGGCTGGACATGGAAATGACCGGCCTCAATCCGGATGGCGACCGCATCATCGAAATGGCGATGGTGGTGACCAACTCGGAGCTGGAACTGGTCGCCGAATCGCCATCCTGGGTGGTGCATCAGTCGGACGAAGTGCTGGCGGCGATGGACGAGTGGAACCAGAAGACGCACGGTCGTTCCGGGCTGATCGACAAGGTTCGGGCGGCGACCACCCGCGAAGCCGAGATCGAGGCGGCAGCCCTGGATTTTCTGCACAAGTACTCGGGCAAAGGTCATTCGCCGATGTGCGGCAACAGCATCGGTCAGGATCGCCGCTTCATGGCCCGTTACATGCCGGAACTGGAAGCCTTCTTCCACTACCGGAACCTCGATGTCAGCACCCTGAAGGAACTATGCAAGCGCTGGCAGCCGGAAGTGTACAAAGGCTTCAAGAAGAAGGGCCGGCACACCGCGCTGGCCGACATCTACGAGTCGATCGACGAACTGAAGTACTACCGCGAGCACTTCCTCAAAGGCTGAGGCAGAGCCATTCCGGCCGCCCGGCGGCCGGAGCTGGCGCTCAGCGCCGGAACAGGCGGAATTTCTCGCGCCGGTCGCCGGGGCGGTTGCCTTCCCAGACCAGTTGCCAGTTGCCGGGCGGTGGCGTGCGCTCGGCACGTGTGTCGCCAACGATCAGCAGCCAGTCACAGGCCTTGCCGTTCTGGCTGTTGTAGGCTGACGGCTCGATCAGCGAGAAGTAAGACAAGGAGGCGCGCTGGCCATCGCTCAGACCGCGTTCGGCCAGGCAGCTATGGCCTTCCGGCATTGCCGCAGCGACCGCCTCGGCCACCGGGCGATAGCTCTTGCCGTAGTCGAACCAGGGCAGGATCAGCGTGGTCAGCAACAACCACAGGGTGGTCAGGCCAAGTGTCCAGTGGGTCAGGCTGCGATAGGGCGAGCGCGGGGCAGTGGCGATCAGCCAGATCCACCAGGCAGTGGCCGCCAGGCCGATGAGGAAATCGGGCAGATCGAAGTGGCCGCTGAACCCCGGGCGCAACTCGACGACCCGCTGGCCAAGGCGCGCCGGCCAGCCGAGCGCCATCGCCGACCAGGCCAGCCAGACGACAGCGGCGAACAGGCTGAAGCTCATCATGGCGAACCAGTCGAAGGCATTCGCCGCCCCGCGCCGCAGGGAGAGGGCTCCCGGCGTGGCGAGCAGGGCCAGCGGCGGCAGCAGCAGCAGGGCTGGTATTTCGCGCGGCCGATAGGCGAGGGCGAGCATCAGCAGCGTCAGCAGCAGGAAGGCCAGGGGCAGCAGTTGCGGCGTCTCGCGCCATTGCTGGCGGCGGCGCCACAGTGTCCAGGCGGCCAGCGGCAGGACCGGGAAGGCGAACCATGGCAGCATGGCCATGAAACGGCCGGCGCCAGGCCAGGAAAAGGGAGTCATCAACGGTGCCAGTTCCATCGTCAGCCAGCCGTGGAAGCGCGCCGGTTCGAGCAACAGCAGCGCCAGCGGCCAGGGGGCGATGAGCAGGACGGCGATGGCCAGGCCAATGAGCAGTGTTTGCAGGGCCTTCTTGCGGTCGGGCGACAGCCACCAGGCCAGCGGCAGAATGGCGAGCAGCGGCAGGGTCGGCGAGATGCCGGCGCCGAGCAGGCAGGCGGCGACGGACAGGCCGTAGAAAATCCCGGTCAATTGCGGTTTGCGGCCGATCGTGGCCAGCCCGCCGAGGGCGCCACCATAGGCGGCGAGGGCGATCAGCATGGGTTGCGCATCGTGGGCGTGTACCACCAGGCCGACGCAGCCGGCGAGCAGCAAGGGACTGGCGGCGGCACTGTCCTGGCCATAGAGTTCGCGGGCAGCGTAGTACAGACCGAGCAGGGCCATGGCGACCCAGAAACCGCTGGCCAGACGCATCGCCTCGTGGGCCGGCAGCAGCCAGCCGAACAGATGGCCGCTGAGCGCGGCGCTCCAGTAATAAAGCGGCGGTTCGTGGAAAATCCGGCCGGCCAGGTTGGGGGCCAGCCAGTCGCCGAAATGCAGCATGTGCCAGGCGGCGCCGATGTGAATGGCGTCTTCGCCTTTCCATGGGTCGCGGCCGAGCAAGCCGGCCAGCACGTAGAAAGCGAGTATGGCGGCAAGTACCCAGCCGGCCGGTGGCAGGCGGATGCCGCGACGGATCAGGGCGAGAAACTCAGGCATGGGCCGTGGGAGGAGGGGCAATAAAAAAGGCAGCCACGAGGCTGCCTCTTATACCGTAAAACCGCTTGCTCAGGCAGCGGTCTTGCCGCGCATGGCGCCGAACTTCTGGTTGAACTTCTCGACGCGACCGGCGGTGTCGACGATCTTCTGCTTGCCGGTGTAGAACGGGTGGCACAGCGAACAGACTTCGATGTGCAGGGGCTTCTTCATGGTCGAGCGGGTCGTGAACACGTGGCCGCAGGAGCAGGTCACTTGAACTTCGTTGTAATCGGGGTGGATGGCGGCTTTCATCATTTGTCCTTTAAGCAAGCGACCGGCGGATGTGGCCGATCTGGGAAGCCCGCGATTATCTGTGAATAATCACGCGCTTGCAAGTCATTTTATGCGGTATTTTTGGCTTAGCCACGCCGCATGGCATCAAAGAATTCTTGATTGCCCTTGGTCGATTTGACCTTGTCGAGCAGGAATTCCATGGCTTCGAGATCGTCCATCGGGTAGCACAGCTTGCGCAGCACCCACATCTTCTGCAGGACATCCGGCTTGAGCAGCAGCTCTTCGCGGCGGGTGCCGGAGCGGTTGACGTTGACCGCCGGGTACATGCGCTTTTCGGCCATGCGGCGATCCAGATGGATTTCCGAGTTGCCGGTCCCCTTGAACTCCT
>DDWF01000307.1:29266-41506 GCA_002345845.1 Betaproteobacteria bacterium UBA2293
GCGAGCCGCCTTCCTCGATGTTGCGGGCGGCACCGAAGAAGCGCTTCGGCTTCTGCAGGGCGTTGGCATCGACGCCGCCGGTCAGCACCTTGCCGGAGGCCGGCTGCACCGTGTTGTAGGCGCGGGCGAGGCGGGTGATCGAGTCGAGCAGGATGACCACATCCTTCTTGTGCTCGACCAGACGCTTGGCTTTTTCAATGACCATCTCGGCCACGGCGACGTGGCGGGTGGCCGGTTCGTCGAAGGTCGAGGCAACAACTTCGCCCTTGACCGTGCGGGTCATTTCGGTGACTTCTTCCGGACGCTCGTCGATCAGCAGGACGATCAACACGACTTCCGGGTGATTGGCGGTGATCGCGTGGGCGATGTTCTGCAGCATCACGGTCTTGCCGGTCTTCGGCGGAGCGACCAGCAGGCCGCGCTGGCCGCAGCCGATCGGGGCGATCATGTCGATGACGCGGCTGGTGATGTTTTCCTCGGACTTGGTGTCGCGCTCGAGTTGCAGATGCCGCGTCGGATGCAGCGGCGTCAGGTTCTCGAACATGATCTTGTTCTTGTTGGCTTCCGGCGGGAAACCATTGATGCGGTCAAGCTTGGTCAGGGCGACGTAGCGTTCGCCATCCTTCGGCGTGCGGATTTCGCCTTCGACGGTATCGCCGGTGCGCAGGTTGAAGCGGCGGACCTGCGACGGCGAGACGTAGATGTCGTCGGGGTTGGCCAGGTAGGAGGTGTCCGAAGAGCGGAGGAAGCCGTAGCCGTCGGAGAGCACTTCCAGCGTGCCGTCGCCGTAGATGGTGTCGCCATTCTTGGCCTTCGCCTTGAGGATGGCGTAGATCAGTTCCATCTTGCGCATGCGGTTGGCGTTCTCGATGGCGAGTTCGGTCGCCATGTCGAGCAGTTTGCTGACGTGCAGTGTCTTGAGTTCGGAAAGTTGCATGTAGAGTAAGGGCGCCGTAAATGGAGCGCTGGCGACAACCCGGATGACGGGGCGCGGAAGCTGGTGTGCTGGGGGGAGGGAAATGACGCCGGGGCCGATGGCCGATCGCGTCAGCCTGACGATGCAGGAAGCACCGTCAGGTCGGCAGACTACGGAGATTAGAGATTGCTGTCAATAAAGGCGGCGAGTTGCGACTTGGAGAGGGCGCCGACTTTGGTCGCCTCGACATTGCCGTTCTTGAAGATCATCAACGTCGGGATGCCGCGGATGCCGAACTTGGCCGGGGTCGCCTGATTGTCATCGATGTTGACCTTGGCCACCTTGAGTTTGCCGGCGTATTCGGCGGCGATCTCGTCAAGGATCGGGGCAATCATCTTGCACGGGCCACACCATTCGGCCCAGTAGTCGACGAGCACGGGTTGCTGCGATTGCAGCACGTCGGCCTCAAATGTGTCGTCGGTAACATAATGGATATGTTCGCTCATGCTTGCCTCATGGGAGTGTCATTCAGGGAAGGTCGATGCCTTGACGGCAATCGGATTGCGTTGGGATGCTAGCGAAAAACCATGCCTTAGGGAAGCGTCAGGAACCCGCTTTCAATAAATTGACCAGTTCGACGGCTGTCTTGACCTGCATCTTGTCGAAGATGTTGGCGCGGTGCACCTCGACGGTGCGCATGCTGATGTTCAATTCGTCGGCGATGACCTTATTGAACTTGCCGGCGAGCACTAGTTCCATAATTTGTTTCTCGCGGGTGGTCAGGCTGGCCAGCCGGCTGTTGACCGAATCGACGCTGGCGACGGCCAGGCGCTGGCGCGAGTCGAGTTCCATGGCCTCGCTGATGCGGCAGGCCAGATCGTTGTCGTTGAACGGTTTCTCGAAGAAATCGAAGGCGCCCTTCTTCAGCGTTGCCACGGCCAGCGGCACGTCGCCGTGGCCGGTCAGGAAGATGACCGGCAGCCGCGAATCGCGCGCAACCAGCTGGTCGAAGCAATCGAGGCCGCTCATCCCCGACATGCGCATGTCGAGTACTGCGCAGCCGGCCAGGGCGGGGGACCAGGCAGCGAGGAAGTCCTCGGCCGACGCGTAGGCGGCGAACGGGATGCCACGGGACTGGAGCAGCCACGACAGGGCGTCGCGGATGGCTTCGTCGTCGTCGACCAGATGGGCCTTGGGTGTATTCATGTGGCTTCCAGGGGCAGCGTGAAGATGAATATCGTACCGCTGCCCGTTGCCGAGTCGGCATTGTCCTCGGCCCACAGGCGTCCGCGATGGAATTCAATGATTGAGCGGCAGATCGACAGACCGACACCCATGCCTTCGGGTTTGGTGGTGAAGAAGGCGGAGAACAGCTTGTCGCGGATGTCGGCGTGGATGCCGCAGCCCTGATCGGTGACGCTGATGCGCAGTTCGCTGGCGCCGGTTTCGATGGCGATGCGCAGCTGGCGTTCCTTCTCCGGGGTCTCTTCCATGGCGTCCATGGCGTTGCGGATCAGGTTGAGCAGGACCTGTTCGAGCATCAGGCGGTCGGCGGGGATCGGCGGCAGTGCGGGTAGGGTGCACTCGATGTGAACATGTTTCTTGCGGGCATCGGCTTCGACGAAACCCAGGCAATCCTCGATCACCTCGCCGAGATTGCAGGGCGCGCGCTTGGGTTCGCTCTTGCGCACGAAATCGTGCACGCGGCGAATGATGCGGCCAGCCCGCTGGGCCTGCACGCCGAGTTTCTGCAAGGCTGGCTGGATATCGGCGGGACGGCAGTCCGGCCGTTCGAGCAGGTTCAGGCAGCCGGTGTTGTAGCTGGCGATCGCCGCCAGCGGCTGGTTCAGTTCGTGCGCCAGGGTCGAGGCCATCTCGCCCATGGTCACCAGACGGGCGGTGAATTGCAGCTGTTCCTGCTGCAGGCGGGCCAGTTCCTCGGCCGCCTTGCGTTCGGTGATGTCGAGCATCGAGGCCATCCAGCCGGTGTGCTGGCCATTGCCATCAATCAGCCTGGCTTCGTAGATCAGGGCCTGGAAACGTTCGCCATTCTTGCGCCGGAAGGTGATCTCGAAGCCGTCGGGGGGTGCGTTGCCGGCGAGCACCGTGCGGTGGATGGCATAGGTTTCTTCGAGTTGTTCAGGTATCCAGTAGGGCATCGGTGGCGTCCGGCCGACCAATTCATCGCTGGAGAAGCCGGTCATCTTGCAGAAGGCCGGATTGACGTAGGTGATGCAACCCTCCAGATCGCGGGCCCGCATGCCGACGGTCAGCGAGTCTTCCATCGCGGTGCGGAAGGCGTGCTCGGCGCGCAGCGCCTCCTCGGCCAGTGAGCGTTTGCGCATCAAGTCGCGCACCATCCACAGGCTCCAGAAAACCCCGGCGCCGAGTATGACGATGGCAAAGGTGAGCAGGCGCTGTAGCGAATTGCCCGGGCTGGGGTAGCTGCTGACCTTGAGTTGCAGGCCGTAACCGGGAGGCTCGAGCGGAATCTGGTAAGTCTGGCTGGTGCTGCCTTCGATATTGGTTTTTGTCGCGAACTGAATGTCGTTGCCATCGACGATGGCCACCCGGTATTTCTCGGTGAACCACCAGGGAACGAGGTTGCCGAGCAGGGTGTCGAGCGGATAGATGGCGACCAGCATGCTGGTTAGCCGGCGCTCGCTGATCACCGGCGCGAGCAGAGCGATGTGCGCGTGGCCGGAGCTGGCGAAATAGGGGTCGCTGTAAACCGGTTTGCCGAGGCGGCTGGCGATTTCGAAGTATTTCGCGGCGATCGGCGGTAGCGAGGATTCAAGATCCTGTTCCGGCTGCGAGTGGCTGGGCAGTTCATCAAGACTGCGCCGGGCGCTGTCGAGCCAGAGCAGGCGGGAGATTTCCGGCCGGGTCTTGAGCATGTGGGCGGCGCGCGTCCGGAACAGTTGATCCGTTGTCGACTGGCTGGCCAGGTCGACGGCCAGTTGCTGCAGCTGCTCCTCGTTGCCGTTCAGGTGGAAGCGCATGTTCTGCTCCAGCCACAGCACATCCTTGATCAGGGCACTACGCTCTTCCTCGGCTTCGTTGCGCTGCAGCAGCCAGAGCAGCGCCAGCAGTGCGGCCAGCAGGAGTACGATGCCCAGCTTGGGCAAGGCAAGCAACAGGCGCATGCGGCGGGCGCTGCTGGTGGTGACGGGACGGCGTTCGCTCATGGCTGGCATCCTACACCACGGGGTGGCGAGGTGTTTTCCTGGCTGAGCAGGTGGGCTGCGGTCACCTGTGGAAATCCACAATACGCAGGCGTTGCCTACTTCGTAATAATTTCACTCAGTCGCAATTTCCACACTGGCGACGTCAACTCTGGAGGAGAAAACATGAAAGTATCCAAACTGCTGGTCGCACTGTTTGCCGGTGCCCTCTCGCTGGGCGCCTATGCGCAGCAACCCATCGTCATCAAGTTCAGCCACGTCGTCGCCAACGATACGCCGAAGGGCAAGGCTGCTGATTTCTTTGCCCAGAAGGCGGCCGAACTGACCAAGGGCAAGGTCAAGGTCGAGGTTTATGCCAACTCGACACTGTACAAGGACAAGGAAGAAATGGAAGCGCTGCAACTCGGCGCCGTCCATATGCTGGCGCCGTCGCTGGCCAAGTTCGGTCCGCTCGGTGTGCGTGAATTCGAAGTCTTTGACCTGCCGTTCATGTTCGACAGCTACGCCGACCTGCACAAGGTCACCACCGGTCCGGTTGGCAAGAGCCTGCTCGCCAAACTGGAGCCCAAGGGCATCAGTGGCCTGGCTTTCTGGGACAACGGCTTCAAGTCCTTCTCGGCGAATACGCCGATCAAGGTGCCGGCTGACCTGAAGGGCAAGAAGCTGCGTATCCAGTCGTCCAAGGTGCTCGAGGAGCAGATTCGTGCCCTCAACGCCCTGCCGCAGGTGATGGCCTTCTCCGAGGTCTACCAGGCGCTGCAGACCGGCGTCGTCGATGGCACCGAGAACCCGATCTCCAATCTCTACACGCAAAAGATGCATGAAGTGCAGAAGCATCTGACGCTGACCGACCACGGTTACCTGGGCTACGCCGTCATCGTCAACAAGAAGTTCTGGGACGGTCTGCCGGCTGATGTTCGCCAGCAACTCGACGAAGCCATGGTCCAGGCGACCCGCTACGCCAACCAGATCGCCAAGGTCGAGAACGACACCTCGCTGGAAAACGTGCGCAAGAGTGGCAAGACCCAGGTCTACACGCCGACCGCGGCCGAACGCAGCGAGTTCAAGAAGGCCCTGGTGCCGGTGCATAAGAAGATGGAAAGCCGTATCGGCAAGCAAACCATTGACGCCGTCTATCAGGCTACGGGGTTCAATCCGAACAAGCTGTAATCAACTACTGACCTCTGACGCCCGCTGTTGCACCTGTTGTCGCAGCGGGCGTTTTTGCAAGGAGAGGGTAAATGGGAAAAATAATTGACCGGCTCGAAGAGTTCATCATTGCCTCGCTGATGGCGGTGGCAACGGTGGTCATCTTCATTTCGGTGCTGCATCGCTATGGCACCGGATTCGCCATCCCCGGCGTACAAGATTGGCTGCTCAGCCTGAACATGGGTTGGGCGCAGGAGTTCTGCATCATTCTGTTTGTCTGGATGGCGAAGTTTGGCGCTGCCTATGGCGTGCGCACCGGCATCCACGTAGGCGTCGATCTGCTGATCAACAAGCTGACCAACAAGCCGCGGGCCTTCATGATCCAGCTCGGGCTGATCTGCGGCGTGCTGTTTACCGGTGTCATCGGTATTTTTGGCGCCATGTTCGTCTGGGAAAACGGTATGGCCTACCAGACGCTGACGGCGTTTGGCATGGAGGTCGGTGAGCATTTCGAAGGGCCGACGACGCCTGATCTGGAGTGGCCGACCTGGATGGTGTATTCCGCCATTCCGCTCGGTTCCTTCCTGATGTGCTTCCGCTTCATCCAGGTGATGATCAAGTTCGCGAGTACCGGCGAACTGCCGACGCACGACCACGGTCATGTCGAAGGTCTGGAAGAGGGTGAGGTTCTGGTGCTCGGCGAGGCCATCGAAATCGCCGAGCAGCGCGAACATGCGCATGCCGGCCTGAGCGAGCGCGAGTGGGAGAAACAACATCCCGCCGACGACAAGAAAGAGGAGAAATAAGCCATGAGCGCAATCATTATCTTTGGCATGCTCCTCACCCTGATGGTGGTTGGCATGCCGATCGGCGTGGCCCTTGGCCTGACCGTGCTCGGCTTCATGTTTGCCTTTACCGACACACCGATCGCCTCGGTGGCATTAAAGATGTTCACCGGCATCGAGAAGTTCGAAATCATGGCGATTCCGTTCTTCATCCTCGCCGGCAACTTCCTGACCCACGGTGGCGTCGCCAAGCGCATGATCAATTTCGCCACCTCGATGGTCGGTCACCTGACCGGTGGTCTGGGCATGTCGGCGGTGCTGGCCTGTGCGTTGTTCGCAGCGGTTTCCGGCTCGTCGCCGGCAACCGTGGTGGCGATCGGCTCGATCCTCATCCCGGCCATGCTCAAGCAGGGCTTTCCGATGAAGTTCGCGGCCGGTGTCGTCGCTTCGGCTGGCGGTCTGGGTATCCTGATCCCGCCGTCGATCGTCATGGTGATGTACGCGGTGACGACCAACTCCTCGGTCGGTGCCCTGTTCATGGCCGGCGTCGTGCCGGGTCTGCTGCTGGCGCTGACGCTGGGTGTGACGACCTGGTGGCAGGCCCGCAAGGGCGGTTATCCGCGCCTGCCGAAGGCGAGCTGGGGCAAGCGTTTCGCGGCCTTCCGCGAGGCTTTCTGGGGACTGATGCTGATCGTCGTCGTCATGGGCGGTATCTACTCCGGCATGTTCACGCCGACCGAAGCAGCGGCCATGTCGGCGGTCTATGCGTTCTTCATCGCAGTGTTCGTGTACAAGGATCTGACTTTCAAGCAGATTCCCAAGGTGCTGATCGACTCGGCGAACATGAGCTCGATGCTGCTGTTCATCATCGCCAGCGCCATCCTGTTCTCGTTCATCCTGACCTCGGAGCAGATTCCGCAGGGTATCGCTGACTGGATCATCCATCTGGGCCTCGGCCCGGTAGGCTTCCTGGTCATCGTCAACATCCTGCTGCTGGTCGCCGGCAACTTCATGGAGCCGTCGTCGATCATCCTGATCCTGGCGCCGATCCTGTTCCCGGTTGCCGTGGCCCTGGGTATCGATCCGATCCACTTCGGCATCATCATCACGGTGAATATGGAAATCGGCATGATCACACCGCCGGTCGGTCTCAACCTCTTCGTCGCCAGCGGCATCACCCGCACCGGCCTGACCGAGATGTCCAGGGCTGTGCTGCCCTGGTTGTATTCGATGCTGGTCTTCCTGATCTTCATCACCTACATCCCGGAAATCTCGCTCTGGTTGCCGCGCACGCTCGGCATGATGTAAAGGGAGTCTGACCCTGCAAGGCCGCGTCCGGGAAATCGGGCGCGGCCTTTTCATTTTTGCCGGGAATGGCTGTGGCACAATCGCCCCTCGTTTAGTCCAAGGTTCCCGCATGAAATTTGCTCTCTACGTGATCGGCTTCATTCTCGCCGCGCTGATCATCCCCTTCCTGATCCCGATGTCCGGTGACGGTGCTGATCCCGAGCGTAATCTGCCCTGGCAGATTGAACTCGACGGCCAGGGCGGCAGCAAGGTGTTCGGCCTGCAGCCCGGGGTCAGCACGCTGGCCGAGGTCAAGGCCGTGCTCGGCAACGAGCTGGAAGTGGCGATCATCGCCCAGCCCAATGAGGTGGGGATGATCGAAGCCTATTATTCGCAGGTGGCACTCGGTTTCGTGCTGGCCAAGATGGTGGTCACCATCGACCTTGAGCAGGATGCGGTCAATGCTATGCGCGAGCGGGCGCTGAAGGCCAAGCACATGGAAAGTACGACACGCAAGATCACCCTGCATCCGGACGATCTGGCGCAGCTTGACCGACTGCCGGTGAAGGCCCTCGCCGTCATCCCGACGGTCAATCTCGACGAAGCGACGGTCGTCCAGCGCTTCGGTCAGCCGGAGGAGCGCATCCAGGTGTCGGAAAAGCGGGTGCATCTGCTCTATCCGCGGCAGGGGCTTGATATCGTTGTCGATGGCGACGGCAAGGAGCTCTTGCAGTATGTCGCGCCGCGCCATTTCGGCTTGCTGCGCGATCCTCTGCTACAGGCCGCCGGCAACAAGCAGGGCTGAGTTGCTGCCCTCAGCAAGGCGGGCGTGCAGTCTTTGAATCTGCTAAAATTGCCCGTTTTTCAACTGTCTAGCTTTTTGCGGAGCAATTAAATGGCTATCGAACTCGCCCTCTCCATCATCAAACCCGACGCCGTCGCCAAGAACGTCATCGGCAAGATTTACTCCCGTTTCGAATCCAACGGTCTGAAGATCGTGGCTTCCAAGATGGTCTGGTTGTCCGAACAGGAAGCTGGCCAGTTCTACGCCGTGCACAAGGCCCGCCCGTTCTTCAAGGACCTGGTCTCCTTCATGACCTCCGGTCCGGTCATGGTGCAAGTGCTCGAAGGCGAAAACGCCATCGCCAAGAATCGCGAACTGATGGGCGCCACCAACCCGAAGGAAGCCGCGCCGGGCACCATCCGCGCCGATTTCGCCGAATCGATCGATGCCAACGCCGTGCACGGCTCTGACGCTCCGGAAACCGCTGCCGTGGAAGTTGCCTTCTTCTTCCCGGGTCTGAACGTCTACGCCGGCCGCTAAGAGCAGCCATTAGGATCGAGGATCGAGCTGTTGCCTAAAAGCTCGATCCTGAATCCTGGATCCTATGCAGAATCTTCTTGATCTTGATGGCGACAGCCTGACTGCCTGGTTTGCCGCGCAGGGCGAAAAGCCCTTCCGCGCCCGCCAGGTTTTGCGCTGGATTCATCGTTCCGGCGTGGCCGATTTTGATGCCATGACCGATATTGCCAAAAGCCTGCGCGAAAAGCTCAAGGTGACGGCAGTTGTGCAGCCTCCTTCAGTCGTTTCCGACAAGCTGTCGGACGACGGCACACGCAAATTCCTGATCGATGTCGGCAATGGCAATGCCGTCGAAACGGTGTTCATTCCCGAAGACGACCGCGGCACGCTGTGCGTTTCCACGCAGGCCGGCTGCGCGCTCGATTGCGCTTTCTGCTCGACCGGCAAGCAAGGCTTCAACCGCAACCTGACGGTGGCGGAAATCATCGGCCAGGTCTGGCAGGCCAACCAGGCGCTTGGCGCCGTCCATGGTGACGAACGGGTGATTTCCAACGTTGTGCTGATGGGCATGGGTGAGCCGCTGGCCAATTTCGAAAATTCCGTTGCCGCCTTGAAGCTGATGCTCGACGACAACGCCTACGGCCTGTCGCGCCGCCGTGTCACCGTCTCCACCTCGGGGCTGGTGCCGGTCATGGACCGCTTGCGCGAAGAATGCCCGGTGGCCCTGGCGGTGTCGCTACACGCGCCGAACGACCGACTGCGCGACGAGCTGGTGCCGATCAACCAGAAGTACCCGCTGGCCGAACTGATGGCCGCCTGTCGGCGCTATCTGGAAAAGGCGCCGCGTGACTTCATCACCTTCGAGTACGTGATGCTCGACGGTATCAACGACAGCGATGCCCACGCCCGCGAATTGCTGGCGCTGGTGAAAACGGTGCCGTGCAAGTTCAACCTGATTCCCTTCAATCCCTTCCCCGGCTCGCCGTTCAAGCGCTCGCCAGCGGAACGGGTGCGCCGCTTTGCCGATATCCTGATGCAGGCCGGCATCGTCACCACGACGCGCAAGACGCGCGGTGACGATATCGACGCCGCGTGCGGGCAGCTGGCGGGACAGGTGCTGGACAGAACGCGGCGTACCGCCGGCAAGACGATCATCCTGAAAGAGGAGACAAGGCCATGAAGCTTTCACTGAAGGTCGGAGTTGCCGGCATGTTGCTCGGCGCTGCCTGCATTGCTTCCGTTCAGGCACAGATTTACGACCCCTTGACCAACGAGCGCAACACGGCCACCGGCAGCGATCCACGTAATCGGGCAAAAATTCATACCGAACTCGGCGCTGCCTACTTCCAGGCTGGCAACCCCGCCGTTGCGCTGGAGCATCTGGCGACAGCCCTGAATGCCGACTCCTCGTTCCACCAGGCTTACAGTGTGCGTGGCCTGGTCTATGGGTCACTCAAGGAGAACGACAAGGCCGAGAGCGATTTCCAGCAGGCGCTGAGTATTGCTCCGAACGATCCGGAAGTGAATAACAACTATGGCTGGTTCCTCTGCGATAGCGGCAAGGCGCGCCAATCCATCGTCTATTTCCTCAACGCCCTGAAGAGCCCGCTCTACGAGACGCCCGAAGTGGCCTACACCAATGCGGGATCCTGCGCCATGAAGTCGGGCGATCTCGACGGCGCCCAGCATTATCTGCTGCAGGCCCTGCAACTGGCACGTGATGGCGGCCTCACGGCTCGCCTGCAATTGGCCAAGCTTCTATATCTGCGTGGCAATCTCGAAGAGTCGCGCGTTTACATCAATGATGTCCTGAAACAGATGGCATCGCCGACGGCCGAAGTGTTGTGGCTGGCCATCCGGCTTGAGCGCAAACTCGGCAACCGGCAGGCCGAGGGGGGCTTTGCTGCCCAGTTGCGCGGTCGCTATCCGGGCTCGCCCGAATATCAGGAATTCCTCAAAGGTAATTTTGAATGAGTGACGTGAACGAGCCCGTATCCCTGCCAGATGAAGCGTTGGCAACGATGCCCTCGGTCGGCGAGCAATTGGCGGCCGCCCGTCAGGCCCGCGGACTGGCAGTCGTCGATGTTGCCCAGACATTGAAACTGGGCGTTCGCCAGGTTGAGGCTCTGGAGGCCGGTCACTGGCAGGCGCTGCCCGGGCAAACCTTCATCCGCGGATTCGTGCGCAATTACGCGCGCCTGCTCGGCCTGGATGCGGCGCCGTTGATGGCGCAGCTGGACGACGTGCTGGAGAAGCCGGTCAGCGGCCTGGTCGTGCCCGCTGCGCAGCAGGGGGCGATGCCGGTTGCCGGTGGCCCCGGGCGGAAGCGTGATCGGGCGGTGATCTTTGCCGGTGGCGCGCTGGTCGTTCTCGCGGCCCTTGCCTATTTCCTGATGCCGAGTGACCTTTCCAGCCTGCGTGACAGCGCCCAGGGCTTGCTCGATTCCCTGGCGCGCAAGGAGGAGCAGGCGCCGCCACTGCCGGCCCCGGCCGCCGAGCCGGCCTTCCCGCCGGGCGCTACCCCGCAGCAGATCATCAGTCCGCAGGTCGCGTTGCCGGCCGGTGAGGAGACTGTGGCCAGCGCAGCGGTGGCACCCGCTGCGGCGCCACCTGCTGCCGGGACCGCCCCTGCGGCCGCTGGCCAGATGCGTTTCGTCTTCGACAAAGAGTCGTGGCTGGAAGTCCGCGATCGCGATAACCACCTGATTTTCTCGCAGCGTCTCGCTGCCGGTAGCGAGCAGCTACTCGCCGGTGCCACCCCGCTGTCGCTGGTCATTGGCTACGCGCCGGGCGTGCGCCTGTTCTGGCAGGGCAAGGCCGTCGACCTGGCGCCGCATACCAAGGGCGATGTCGCCCGTCTGGTTCTGGAGTAAGCCGTGAGTGCCGTAAGCAAGCGTTTGACCCGGGCGACCGCGATCGCTCATGTGCGGATTGGCGGCGACGCCCCGGTGGTCATCCAGTCGATGACCAATACCGATACCGTCGACTACCTGGCCACCGCCATCCAGTGCGCCGAACTGGCCCGTGCCGGCTCTGAACTGGTGCGCATCACGGTCAATTCGCCGGAAGCGGCCGCCGCCGTGCCGAAGATCCGCGATCATCTGGACAAGATGAACTGCAACGTACCGCTGATCGGCGATTTCCATTACAACGGCCATCGCCTGCTGACTGGCGAGCCGGCCTGTGCCGAGGCCTTGGCCAAGTACCGGATCAATCCGGGCAACGTCGGCTTTGGCAAGAAGAAGGACGAGCAGTTCGCGCAGATGGTCGAACTGGCCTGCAGGTACGACAAGCCGGTGCGCATCGGCGTCAACTGGGGCAGCCTCGACCAGGAACTGCTGGCGCGGATCATGGACGAGAACAGCAAGCGCCGCGAGCCGCTCGACGCCAACGAAATGATGCGCCACGCGATGGTGACCTCGGCGCTGGAGTCGGCGGCCAAGGCCGAGGAAGTTGGTCTGGCCGGCGAGAAGATCATCCTTTCCTGCAAGGTCTCCAGCGTCCAGGATCTGATCGCCATCTACCGCGAACTGGCCAAACGCGCCGACTACGCGCTGCACCTCGGCCTGACCGAGGCCGGCATGGGCTCCAAGGGCATCGTCGCCTCGACCGCCG
>DDWF01000122.1 GCA_002345845.1 Betaproteobacteria bacterium UBA2293
GCGGTTGTCGCGGATATAGGCCGGCAGCCAGCTGGCGACGAAGTTGGCGATGTCGTCGCGCATGCGCACGACTTCCGCTTCGGCCTCGAGGAAATCGATGACCGATTTGTCGCGGCCGGTGAGCGGGCGCAGGGCGGTGTCGTAATGCGGATTGGGCAGGCAGCGGACGTCGAAGACCAGGTCGGCATCAAGCGGAATACCGTGCTTGAAACCGAAGGACTCGAACATCAGGGTCAGGCCCTGGCCCGGTTCGGCTTCGATGAACTGGCGCACCCATTCGCGCAGGGCGTTGGCCTTGAGGCCGCTGGTGTCGATGCGGTGGCCGAGGCCGGAGATCGGTTCGAGCAGTTCGCGTTCGGCGCGGATGGCCTCCTCCAGCGACTGGCCCGGTGCGGCCAGGGGATGTCGGCGGCGCGATTCGGAATAGCGTTTGAGCAGCGTTTCCTCGTTCGCATGCAGGAAGAGGAAGGTCGGCGAGACGCCATCCTCGGCCAGTTTGGCCAGTTTTTCCGGCAGCAGCTCGATGCCGTGGCCGGAACGCCCATCGATGGCTACCGCCACCTTCTGCGTTTCCTCGCCCTTGAGCATGCGGACCAGCACGGTCAGCATCACCACCGGCAGATTGTCGACGCAGTAATAGCCGGAATCTTCCAGCAGGTTGAGGGCCACGGACTTGCCGGAACCGGAAAGGCCGCTGATCAGCACGAGTTGCATGCGACGCAGCATAATCAAGGCGGCGCCCCGTAGCAAGCCGCGGCATAATGGCAGGCCGACCGGCGCAGCGGAGACCACGCCTGCTTTGCCAACAGGCCGATGCGCGGGAACAAGCCGCCCCCTGGTCGGTCAATAAGCCATCAACAGGAGACGAACATGTCCGCGACCCCGCCCCTGCTCGAATTGCCGTTTCTTGCCGAACTGACGGCGCAGCGGCGCGATATCCACGCCCATCCGGAACTGGCCTTCGACGAATACCGCACTGCCGACCTGGTGGCCCGCGAACTGGAGCGCTACGGCCTGGAAGTGCATCGCGGCATCGCCCGTACCGGCGTTGTCGGCGTGCTGCGCGCCGGCGACTCGAGCAAGATGATCGGCCTGCGCGCCGACATGGATGCCCTGCCGCTGGCGGAAATGAACGAATTCCCGCATCACTCGAAGCATCAGGGGAAGATGCACGCCTGTGGGCACGACGGCCACACCGCCATGCTGCTCGGCGCCGCCCGTTATCTGTCGACGCATCGCGATTTCGACGGCACTGTCGTCTTCATCTTCCAGCCGGCCGAGGAGTCGGAAGGTGGCGCCGCGGTGATGATCGAGGACGGCCTCTTCGAGCGCTTCCCGGTCGATACCGTGTTCGGCCTGCACAACTGGCCGGGCATTCCGGTCGGCGAGATGATGGTGATGCCGGGCCCGGTCATGGCCGGCACCTGCGCCTTCGAGATTTTCGTCCGCGGCCACGGCTGCCATGCGGCGATGCCGCATCAGGGGGTCGATTCCATCGTCGCCGGGGCGCAACTGGTGCAGGCCCTGCAGACGGTGGTCAGCCGCACGCTGCATCCCTGCGAGTCGGCGGTGGTCAGCGTCACCCAGTTCCATGCCGGCGAGGCCTGGAACATCATTCCCGAGGAAGTCGTGCTGCGCGGCACCATCCGCAGCTTCAAGGCGGAAGTCCAGGAAAATGTCGAGCGCGCCATCGAGCGCCTGTGCAGCGGTATTGCCGCGGCCAATGGGGCGCAGATCAGTGTCCGCTTCGACCACCGTTATCCGCCGACGGTCAACAGCGTCGCCGAAGCCAGATTCTGTCAGGAAGTCGCCGCCTCGGTCTTTGGTGAGGAGCGAGTGCTCACTGACGTCCTGCCGTCAATGGGTGCCGAGGACTTCGCCTACATGCTGCGCGAGAAGCCGGGCTGCTACGTCTGGCTCGGCAACGGCCCGGGGACCGGCGGCTGCACCTTGCACAACCCGCACTACGACTTCAACGACGAACTGCTGACCCTCGGCGTCAGCTACTGGGTCAAGCTGGTCGAGCAGGCCTTGCCCAGGGCCTGAGGCTCAGCCGGTGCGGCCGACGACGGTCAGTGCCGGCCGTTCGCCGATGCCTTTCTTCAGCGTCAGGTAACGCAAGCAGGAGACGCGCAGGAAGGAGGCGAAATTGTCGATTTCGCCACGGTATTCGAGCAGCTCGTCGTACAGTTTGGCGATCAGCTGATTGGTCGTGTACCCATCGCTGGCTGCCAGTTCGGCGAGGATGTCCCAGAACAGGTTTTCCAGGCGGATCTTGGTGACGCAGCCGTGAATGCGCAGCGAGCGCGAGCGCGACTCGTAGAGGATGGGATCGGCCTTGACGTAAAGCTCGCACATGTTGCTCTCCCGGAGGCGATGGGCGGCCGTGGCCGGCCGCCCAATTCCGACATCAGGCGTCGATGCGCGTTCCCAGAACTTTCAGGAACTTGGCCAGCCAGTCCGGATGCGCCGGCCAGGCGGGGGCGGTGACCAGATTGCCGTCGACGTGGGCCTGGTCCACCGGGATCTCGGCATAGCGGCCGCCAGCGGCTGTGACTTCCGGGGCGCAGGCCGGATAGGCGCTGCACGTCCGGCCCTCGAGCACGCCAGCGGCGCTGAGCAACTGGGCGCCGTGGCAGATGGCGGCGATCGGTTTGCTGGCCTTGGCGAAGTGCTGCACGGCGGCGATCACCTGGGGATTCAGGCGCAGATATTCCGGGGCGCGGCCGCCGGGGATGACCAGGGCGTCGTAGCTGGCGACATCCAGTTCGTCGAAGCTGGCGTTGAGCGTGAAATTGTGGCCCGGCTTCTCGGAATAGGTCTGATCGCCCTCGAAGTCGTGGATCGCCGTACGCACCTGCTCGCCGGCCTTCTTGCCCGGGCAGGCGGCGTGCACCGTGTGGCCGACCATCAGCAGTGCCTGGAAGGGCACCATGGTCTCGTAGTCTTCGGTGTAGTCGCCGGTGAGCATCAGGATTTTCTTGCTAGCCATGTTTGTCTCCGTTGTTGGTGTGGGAGTGGCTATCTTGGACCTGTTGCCGGCCCGCCGGGTAGCAGCCCGGTACTACGGCGCGCTGATCCAGCCGTCGTCGCGGCGCAGCGCATTGACCAGCAGCAGATCGCGTTCGACGCGGGCGACCAGAGTTTCCTCGTCGAGTCCGAGATAGCGCCGATTGACGTCGATGGCGAAGGGCAGGCTGCGGACGAAGCTGCGGAAAGTCTCGGCCGGCAGTCGCCGGCGTTCGAGCATGGCGAAGGAAACCATGACCTTGATCGCATGCCAGGCCAGTTTGTCGATGTCGGCGGTGAACATGTCGAGGCGGCGGAAGGCCAGTTCGAGCGCCGCATCGACATCGGCGAAGGGGCTGCCGTGGCCGGGAATGACGATGTCGACAGGGAGGGCGGCGAGCATCTGCAGCGTTGCCCGTGTGCTGGCCAGGCCGTCGGCCTCGCCCAGCAGCTCCGGGAAGATGACGCCGAAACCGTTCTGCCACAGGGCATCACCGGAAATCAGCAGGCGCTTTTCCGGGTTGTAGTAGGCCAGCGCCTCCATGTCGTGGCCGGGTACGGCCAGCGCTTGCCAGAGCAGACCGCCCATCTCGATCTCGTCGCCGGCGGCGATCAGGTTGTCGTGCTGGAAGCGCGCCGCCTGCTGGCCGAGCGGCGAAAGCAGCAGGGCGTCCTCATCCCAGTCGGCGATGCTGGCGTGCAGCCCGGCCGGGACCGTGATCGAACAGCCGAAGGTCGCCTGCAGCGCGGCGTTGCCGCCGATGTGGTCGGAGTGCGAGTGGGTGTTGAGCAGGCGCTTGAGGCTGCGGCCGTCGAGTGCCTGGTGAACCAGGGCGACGGTTTGCTCGGCATGGGTGACGTAGCCGCTGTCGACCAGCGTCGCGCCATCGCCCTCGAGGAACAGGATGTTGTTCGCCGACAGCCAGCCGCGTTCGAGGACGACCAGCGAGTCGGGCAGTTTGAGGCTCATTCCGGGTGATCCGGATCGTGGGTGTCGTAAGCCGGTTGCTGCACCGGCGCGGCTTCCTCGGCAACGATCAGCGGGCTGCCGAGCGGTGGCCGGCCGCAGCCGAGGCAGTAGCCGGAATCGGGATCGGCCATGCAGATGCCGACGCAGGGGTAGTTGTCTTGGTCCGGGGTGTCCATGGTACTGCTTCAGGCTGCCGGCCTGATGGCGGGCGGTGGGGTGGCGGCCTCGGCGCGGCGGGCGGCGATGGCGGTCAGAACGGCGTTGCGTCGGCGCTCGTCAAGGCCGGACCAGGCGGCGATTTCGTCGAGGGTGCGGAAACAGCCGGCACAGAGTCCGTTGGCCGGGTCCATCTTGCACAGGTTGATGCAGGGGGAGGGTGTCATTCAGATGAGCATGAAACGGTGTTGTTGGTCGCGCACGGTCTCGACTGCTTCGAGCGCTTCGTCGCGGCTGATGCGGGCGAGCATGGCCAGATGCAGACGCTTGTCACGGGTACTTAGTTCCGGGAAATAGAGGGTATGGACGTTGCTGTCGTCGACTTTCTCGCGCACCACGCCCAGACCGTCCACGGTGATGCTGAACGGCGACAGGCGCAACGCCGGCTCCGGGGAACTGAGGAAATCGCCGAGGGCTTCGAGCAAGGGATCGGGCATCAGCGATTCGGCGATGGTGCGCAGGCGGGCGTCCAGCTCCGCCAGGTGACGGGTATGCACTTCATATTCGCGGCCGGGCGTGCTGCCACGGAGCACGGTCAGGTGGGCGCGTTCGACCGAAACATCGGCGCGCAGGCCCTCGCGCTCGTTACGCAGGGCGTCGAGGTGTTCCTGGAAGGTTTGCAGCAGGCTGTCCAGGGCCCGGCAGCGCAGGCGTTCGCGGGTCTTCTCGAGATCGCAGCACGGTTCGATCAGGGTCTGGTCAGAGAAATAGAGCACCAGTTGCGGTACATCGTTCTCGATCAGGTCGCCATGGCGCGCCATGCCGAGTTGCTTTTTCTGCTGGCGACGGGCGACCAGCATGGCGTAGAAATGATCGGCCTCCCAGCAGGCCGGATTGGCCAGGAAGTCGCGCACCGCCTGGCTGCGCCCGAGCATCTGCTCGATGTCGCCGGCGGTGGCGAACAGGGCGTGGACCAGTGGATCGCGGGTGAAGGCCTGGCGGTCGATGTCGATTGGTCCGGGGAGGGCAGCGACCAGTCCATCGCAGTAGCCGAGCGCATATTGCAATGGCGCGGCCAGGCGGCTGTCAAAATGTGAGGCGGTACGCAGCACCGGGTCGGCGAGGCCGGCGACGTGCGCCAAGGCGCGCGCCAATTGGGGATCGGGCGGGGCAGCAGGCTTGAGGAAATCGGTGACGGCGGAGAGCAGGCTCACTCGGTGGCTTTGGCGCAGAGGGCCCGGCCGGCCTTGGCACCGTTCGGGCGATTGATGGCACTGGAAATCCAGTCGCCGATAGCCGCCAGTTTAGCCAGATCGATGCCGGTTTCAATGCCCAGGCCGTGCATCAGGTACACGACGTCCTCGCTGGCCACGTTGCCAGAGGCGCCACGGGCATAGGGACAGCCGCCGAGACCGGCGATGGAGGCGTCGAAGGTGGCGATGCCGAGCTCGAGTGAGGCGTAGATGTTGGCGATGGCCACGCCGTAGGTGTCATGGTAGTGGCCGGCCAGGCGCTTGGCCGGCAGTTGGCGCAGGCAGGCTTCGAGCAGGCGCCGGATCGAGGCCGGGGTGCCGACGCCGATGGTGTCGCCGAGCGAGACTTCGTAGCAGCCCATGGCGATCAGCGTTTTGGCATCTTCCGCCGCTTTTTTCGCGTCGACCGCACCNNGCCGATGGTGTCGCCGAGCGATACCTCGTAACAGCCCATGTCAGCCAGTGTGCGGGTGACGGCGGCGGCCGCGGCGGGATCGATGTCGCCCTCGTAGGGGCAGCCGACGACGCAGGAAACGTAGCCGCGCACCGGAATTTCCAGGGCGCTGGCGGCGGAAATCACCGGTTCGAAGCGTTTCAGGCTCTCGGCAATCGAGCAGTTGATGTTCTTGCGCGAGAAGCTTTCCGAGGCGGCGGCGAAGACGGCCACTTCCGTGGCGCCGGCCTGCATGGCGCTGTCGAAGCCCTGCAGATTGGGGGTGAGTACCGGGTAGGTGGTACCCGGACGGCGGCTGATGCCTTGCAGGACGGCGCTGTTGTCGGCCATCTGCGGCACCCATTTGGGCGAAACGAAGGAGGTTGCCTCGATGCAGGGCAGGCCGGCAGCGCTCAGGCGGTCGATTAGTTCGATCTTGACGGTGGTCGGAACGACCTGTTTTTCATTCTGCAGCCCGTCGCGGGGGCCGACTTCGACGATTTTGACTTGGCTGGGCAGGGGCATGGCGAAAGGGCCTCGGAAGAAGGCGGCAATACGTTGGCGGCAGGGCGAAGCGGTGGCTGGAAAGCAGCTAGCGAATCCGGAACCCCATGATGTTGCTCATCTGGTGCAGTTGCGGCTGGCTGTCCAGCCAATCGCGGGCTTCGGTCACTGTCGGCCAGGTGGCGACTTCGTAGGAGGCCATTTCGGGCGCCATCAGAATAGCCAGAAGCTGAGCGGCGAGTGCCGCGTCGGTGGTCACGTAGATGATCCGGCAGTTCGGCTGGGAGGCATAGGCCCCGTAATTGATTGCCGACAGTTCGCGCAAGGCCTCGTCGGACAGGTGATGCTCGCTGATCGCGGAAAGGTCGTTAATGACGTAGCGAGATTCGTCGAACCGGGAGTCAGCCTGCACTTGCCGGGTCGAATGAATGAGTTCCATGGCCGTGAGGTTGCCAGAGAACTGAACCAGAACCCCATCGGGTTCCCAGACAAGCGAGTAGGACATGAATTGTCTTTTCTGCGAAAAAAGTGAAAAACAGGCCGCCGCGAGGCCGCCGATTCCGTCCAGATATTCATTAATCCTACGCCGAAAGCTTGCCGAGTGGCACCTAGGACAAGCACCGGTCCCGGAGAATTCGGCCGGCCCGCAGGTGGCTGGCGCGGTGTTCATGCCTCGCCCTCGAATTCGACCAGCGCTGCGCCGTCGCCGACCTGTTCGCCGGCGGCGTAGCAGAAGGCCTTGACGATGCCGGCGGCGGGGGCGGTGATGGTGTGCTCCATCTTCATCGCTTCGAGGATCAGCAGCGGTGTGCCTTTCTCCACCTTCTGGCCGGGTTGGGCGAGCAGGGCAACGACCTTGCCGGGCATCGGCGCGGTCAGGCCGCCGCCGTGGCTGTCGCCGGCATCGACACGGTGCAGCGGGTCATCGCGCAGAAGTGAGTACGTGCTTCCCTGGAAAAAGACGCTGCGTTTGTCGTCGACGGCGACGACGCTGGCGATTAGCCGGCGGTCATCCAGTTCGACGGCGAAGCGGTCGCCGTCCAGCTTCTTGCCGCGGGCCACGGTGGTCGTGCCGGCGATGCTGATTTCCCAATGTTGGTGGCGATAGCGCACGCTGGCGTCGACCAGCATTTCGCCATCGCGGAAGCTGATCGTGCGCGCCGAGGAGAGGTTCATCCGCCAGCCATCGCGGGCGTGCCACGGCGACCACGGATCGCCGCTGGCCTGGGCGGCCTGGCGGGCGGCATGCTGTTCCCACAGCAGCTCGCCAGCCGTCGCCACCAGCAGCGCATCGCGCGGCACCGCCTGGGCGGCCGGGAACAGGAAGTCCTTCTGCCGTTCGATCAGGCCGGTGTCGAGATCGGCGCCGGCGAAGGCCGGGCAGGCGACCAGGCGCGACAGGAAATCGATGTTGGTGGTCAGCCCGGCCACCTGATAGTCGGCCAGCGCCTTGCGCATGCGCGCCAGCGCCGCGTCGCGGGTCTCGTCCCAGACGATCAGCTTGGCGATCATCGGGTCGTACCAGGGGGTGATCTCGTCGCCCTGCTCGACGCCGGTATCGACGCGCACGTTCAGCGTTTCCGCCGGCGGAGCGAGGCGGACCAGGGTGCCGGTGGCCGGCAGGAAGCCCTTGTTGGCGTCCTCGGCGTAGATGCGCGCTTCCAGCGCATGGCCGCGGATGGCCAGCTGTTCCTGGCGCATTGGCAGCGGTTGGCCGGCGGCAACGCGCAACTGCCATTCGACCAGGTCCTGGCCGGTGATCATTTCGGTGACTGGATGCTCGACCTGCAGGCGGGTGTTCATTTCCATGAAATAG
>DDWF01000258.1 GCA_002345845.1 Betaproteobacteria bacterium UBA2293
TGGCGGTGATCGGATCGGCCAGCAGGCTGCCCGGCGACATCAGCTTGTCGCCCAGCTTATGCACGGCCGTGGCTTTTTCCAGCAGCGTCGAGAACGAGAAACCGAACTGGCTGAAGGCCAGGAACATCACCAGCGTGCCGCCGAACAGCAGCATGCAGGCCTTGATGATCTGCACCCAGGTGGTGGCGACCATGCCGCCGAAAGTCACGTACACCATCATCAACAGACCCACGGCGAAGATGGCGACGTTGTAGTCGAGACCGAAGAGCAGCTTGATCAGCTGGCCGGCACCGACCATCTGGGCGATCAGGTAGAAGCAGACCACGGTCAGCGAGGAGATCGCGGCCATGGTGCGCACCTTGCCCTGGTCGAGGCGATAGGCGGTGATGTCGGAGAAGGTGAACTTGCCCAGGTTGCGCAGGCGTTCGGCCATCAGGAACAGGATGATCGGCCAGCCGGCGAAGAAGCACAGCATGTAGATGTAGCCGTCGTAACCCTGCATGTAGACCATGGCGGTCAGACCGAGCAGCGTGGCCGCCGACATGTAGTCACCGGCGATCGCCAGACCGTTCTGGAAACCGGTGATGCCGCCGCCGGCAGTGTAGAAGTCCGAGGTGGACTTGGTGCGGCTGGCCGCCCAGTAGGTGATCCCCATCGTCAGCGCGACGAAGATGCAGAACATGATGATGGCGTGCCAGTTGGTCGCCTGCTTTTCGGTGGCGCCGACAGCGTCGGCAGCGAGGGCCAGATGGCTCAGGCCGAGCAGGCCGAGCGTCGTGGCCAGTTGAACGATACGGTGCATTATTTGTTCTCCTTCCAGGCTTCCTTGACGATTTCCTGGGTCATGGCATCGAATTCGGTGTTGGCGCGGCGGACATAGACGGCCGTCAGCACCCAGAAGAAGATGAACATGAATAATTCGACGGCCACGCCAACGGTGACCATTGAGCCTTCGGCGATCGGCTGACCCAGCGAGGCCGGGCTGAAAGCGACCACCATCACGAATCCGTAGAACATGGTCAATACGATGGCGGCCAGCGTCCAGGCAAATCGCTCCCTCCTCGAAACCAGCTCCAGGAACTTCGGATTGGCCCGCATCCGCTCATACATAGCGCTGCTCATGGCTAGTTCTCCTTTGTTAATTAATAATTACCGTCTTTCGGCGGCCGGAATCTTATCTTATATAAGAGTCAAACCGGTTGATTTGCATCAGCCATTACGCATTAATTTATTGATTTTCCGAAGAGGGTTATCCCAGACATGAGTCAGATCCACCTTTCGCTTGATGGCGAAATCGCCACGCTGCTGCTCGACAACCCGGGCAAGCTGAACGCCATCAATCTCGCCATGTGGCAGCAACTGGCCGGCCACGTGGCGACGATCAGCAGCGACGCCAACATCCGCTGTGTCGTTATTCGCGGCGCCGGCAACGAGGCCTTCGCCGCCGGCGGCGACCTCGAGGAATTCGTCAGCGGCCGCGCCACGCTCGAGCAGGCGCTGCACTACCACGGCCAGGTCGCGACAGCGCTGAACGCCATCGCCGACTGCCCGCACCCGACCGTCGCCCTGATCCGCGGCGCCTGCATCGGCGGCGGCCTGGAAATCGCCGGCGTCTGCGACCTGCGCATCGGCAGCGAAGGATCGCGTTTCGGCGCGCCGATCAACAAACTCGGCTTCTCGATGTACCCGGGCGAAATGGAAGGCCTGCTCAAGCTGGCCGGACCGGCGGTGATGAAGGAAATCCTGCTCGAAGGGCGCATCCTGACCGCCACCGAAGCCTACGAAAAAGGCCTGGTCACCCGCGTCGTGCCGGACACCCAGGTCGACGACGAGGCTTATGCCAGCGCCCGCCGCATTGCCGCCGGCGCACCGCTGGTCGCCGGCTGGCACAAGCAGTGGATCCGCCGCCTGCAAAGTGGCAAGCCGCTCAACGACGAGGAAAAGGCCGCCTCCTTTGCCTTCCTCGACACCGAGGACTACAAGGAGGGGCTGAGCGCCTTTCTGGAGAAGCGCAAGCCGCTGTTCAAGGCGCGCTGAGGTGGCCCCGGCTCAGTTGCCGTACAGGCTCCACAGCATCTTCGCCGACAGCAGCAGCAACAGCCCGGCGAAGATGCGGCGCAGCACGCGCACCGGCAGGCGATGGGCCAGCCGGGCGCCGAACGGGGCGGCGAGCACGCTGGCAATCAGGATGATGCCGAGCGCCGGCAGGTAGACGAAGCCCAGGCTGCCGGCCGGCAGTCCGGCATGCCCCCAGCCGTTCCAGACATAGCCAAGGCTGCCGCCGACGGCGATCGGCAAACCGACTGCCGCCGAAGTACCGATCGCCTGCTGCGGCCGGACGTTGCACCAGATCAGGAAGGGCACGGTCAGCGCGCCGCCGCCGATGGCGACCAAACTGGAGAAAGCGCCGATCACGCCGCCGGCCAGACTCAGGCCGGGCCAGCCGGGCAGGCTGCGTCCCGGCTGCGGGCGCCGGTTGGCGATCATCTGGACGGCAACAAAGAGCATGAAGGCGACGAAGACAATCGATAGCGCCCGCGACGAGACGAAGGCGGCCAGCTGCGCGCCGAGCAAGGTGCCGAGCAGGATGCCTGGCGTCAGCCGGCGCATCACCGGCCACAAGACGGCCTGATGGGCATGGTGGGCGCGCAGGCTGGAGAGCGCGGTGAACAGGATGGTCGCCATCGAAGTGCCGAGCGCCAGATGCAGCACCTCACGGGCGGGAAACCCCTGCTCGGCAAACAGGATGGCCAGCATCGGCACCACCACCACGCCGCCGCCGACGCCGAGCAGGCCGGCAAAGAAGCCGGCGACACCACCGGTGACCAGATAGGCGGCGACCACCGCGAAGGACATCGTCACCCGCTCAGCCGGCGCAGGACTCGAGCCAGCGGACGATGCCGTCCTCGCTGCGGAAGTCATCCGTCGCCCGTACCGGAATATCCGGCGTCAGTTCGCCGAACAGGCGGGCCAGGGCATTACCAGGACCGATTTCCAGCACCGCGTCCGGCTGCATTTCGCGCACCGCCTGCAGGCAGGCGGCCCAGTCGAGCGGCGTGGCGATCTGCCGGGCCAGGGCTGAGAGCGCCGGGTGCACCGTGCGTGCCGCCGTCGCGTCGATGGCGCTAAGCACCGGAAATGCCAGGCGGCCATCGGGCAGCGCCTCCAGACGCCGGGCGAAAGCCGCCGCCGCACCGGCCAGTAGCGGGGTATGCGACGGCGTGTGCACGGCCAGCGGCACCAGGCGGCTGGCGCCAGCCGCCAGCAATGCATCGGCGATGGCAGCGATACCGGCACGCGGGCCGGCCAGCACCAGGTGGCGCGGCGCATTGCGGATCGCCACGGCCAGGCCGGCGTCGGTGGCCAACGTCACGACCAGCGCTTCATCAAGCCCGAGCACCGCCAGCATGCCGTGCTCGCCGGGCGCGGCAGCATCCATCAAGGCCGCCCGCGTGGCGCACAGGGCGACGCCGGCGGCGGCGGAAAACGCCCCGGCGGCACAGCAGGCCGCCATCTCGCCCAGCGAATAGCCAGCCGCACAGACCGGCCGCGGCAAACGCTCGCGCAGGCGCCCCCACAGCAGCATCTGCTGGGCGAAGATCAGCGGCTGGGCGACCTGGTTGCGGGCGAGCATTTCCGGTGCCGGCAGGCCGTTCTCGCCGATTGCCGGCAAGGCCTGCAGCAACGCCTCGCCCGTCTCTCCGGCGAGGCCGCTGGCAACTTGCCGCCAGTGCTCGGGCGTCTGGCCACCCTGACCGCTGAAGAGGAGGGCAAGGCGCATCTCAGTGCCGGCCGTCCACGTCCGCCAGGAACAGCGTCACGCCGAGCAGGTCGGCGCTGCCGCCGGGACTCAGGCGACGGGCGACGAATGCCCGGTCGACAGCGTCCGCATGAGCCCGCCAGTCAGCAGCCAGCACCCCGCCGGCGGCGAGAAAATCGGCAGCCAGGCGCTGGCCACAAGCCAATCCCGCGCGTCCGCCGCGCCACAGCAGATTGCTGTCTTCCAGCCCGGCCATCAGCGCAAACAGGGCTTGCACTGCGGCCCGTTCGGCATCACCCGTCACGTCCAGGATCTGTCGATAGGCCGGCAGGCCGAGTTCAAGCGCCGCCGGAAAGCCGGCGGCCGCTTCCTGACGGGCGCCGCCGCAGCCGTAACGGCGGGCGACGATCAGGCCGTGGCTGACGGCCGGCGCTGCTGCCAGACCGGCCAGAATCTCCCGCCCCCAGCGTTCGCTAACCGTGTGGCAGACCGTCGGCGCATCGGGAACTCCGCCCCCGGCATGCACCAGACCGCTCGCCGCACAGAGCAACCCAAGATTGAAGATGGCGCCGCGATGGGTGTTCACCCCGTCGGTGGCAGCCAGCATGCGCTGTTCGGTGACGATGCCGAGCGCCTGCAAAGACGCCAGCGCGGGCGCCTGTTGGCCACATTCCGCGATGGCCGGGAAGTAGTCGCGTAGCGCCTGCAGGCTGCGGACGAAGGTGGCGAAATCCATGTCCTCATGGCTGCCGGTGCTGTCCGGACAGACCAGCCCGGGCTTGGGCGCCAGCGCCGCCTCGCGGTACAGGCTGCGGATGGCCAGCCGGCCGATGCGGGCTGCGGCGGAGGCATCGACATCGCCCCAGGCCGGGCGCGGCTTCGTCAATAGCAGGGCGGCATCAGACATGGCAGGACTCCCGCAGCAGGGAGGCAGTCAGGCTTTCCAGAGGGTACAGAGCGACCTCGCGCGGCCCCTTGACCAGCACCGGAGCGGCCGGGTTGGGCAGCTGGGCGACGATCTCGCGCCAGGCCACGGCATTGCCATCGGGGAAACGGATTTCGCCGTCCAGCCGGCAGGGCAGGCGCTCGGCCACGCAGTGCAGGGCGGCCAGCATGGCGGCGAGCTGCGCCGGGTTCGTGACATCGCAGATCACATCGATATCCGATCCGGCATGACGGTAGGCCTCGCCACTGACGGCTTCCCAGGCTAGCGAGCCGTACACGCCGAGCGCCGCCGAACAGGCCAGCGCCCGCCCGGCCAGTTCGTGCAGCGGCGCCGCCTGCTCGGCCGGCAGGCGCGACGCGCAGTCGGCGACCGCCAGCGGCGGCCGGCAATGCGCGATCGCCGCCGGCTCGACCAGGATGCTCAGGCGTTGCCGCTCCTGCGCCAGCGGCAGGGTCAGACCGAGCACCACGGCACCGCCGCCCGGCTGACGGGCCGCCACCAGCGGCCGGCCGGCGGCGATCCACTGCCTGGCCGCCTCCCACAGCGGGCTGCCGGCAGCAGTGCAGGGCGAGGACCAGGCGGCAT
The DNA here is from genome assembly GCA_002345845.1 of Betaproteobacteria bacterium UBA2293. The sequence goes on from DDWF01000258.1 coordinate 5,292, forward strand.
CCGGCCGCAAATAAACGAGATCGTGGCGGCGCATGGCGTCAGGCGCCGAGCGGCGTGTTCACCACGCGCTGGCTGATGCCGGCCGCCAGTTGGCGGCCACCGCGGCTCAGGCCGACGCTCTGGCGCTGATCGCCGGCGCTCCGGGCCTGACGGGCCGCGGCCAGAGCCTCGTCGAGCAAGGCTGCCGACGGGGCCGGCCAGATCGCCGCAAGACCACCCATTTTCACGTAGTTCTCTGCCCCCGGCGCGAAGATCGGCGATGTTCCCGCCAGTTCGACCAGACGTTCGTGGGCGATCTTGGTCACCCGCGCCATCGCCCGCAGATCCATCACCCGCACCTGGGCCGCGGCCAGCGCATAGGCCTGGTCGGCCATCAAGCCGAAGGACAAGAAACCGCCGCTGACCGCATTGGCGGTGACCAGGCTGAGCGAGGGATGGCCCTGGCGCCGGGCGAGATCGACGCAGCTGGCGAGATGCGCCAGCGAGCCGTTCAGGCATAGCAGCTCCTGGCTGCGCGACAGCGCCTGGCCGCTGGTATCGACCAGGAAGACCAGCGGCCGACCGGGATGCTGGTCGACGGTGTCGAGGACGAAAGCGGCCAGCGCCAGGGCCATCGCGTGATCGATGGCCGCGGCATCGGTGGTGCCGAGTACGGCCACCGGCCCCTGCGCCGTCTGCGCTTCACCGGTGAGCACCTGGTTGGCAACGGCGACCGTGTGACCGGCCGGGAACAGGGCGTCGAGAATGTCGTTGAGGCTCATGTCGGCAATCCTTCCTTCAAGGCGACCAGGCTGTCCCGGTCGAGCAGCGGCACGCTTTCCGGCTCGGCGACGCCGAGTGCCGCCCAGACCTGCAGGCCATCGCGGCAGCTGGCATAAGCCGCCAGCCGGTTTTCCAGACGCTGCTGGGTGGCGCGCAGGCCGGCCAGGCCCGGCTCGGGTTCCGTCCAGCCGGCGAGAAAGGCGGTCGCCCCGTCGCGGAAGGCAGCGATGTCATCCTCGACCAGCACCGCGCAGTCGCCCATCAGGTAGCGATGCTTGCCGCCGGTGACGCGCCAGACCAGTGCCCGGTCCTTTGAGTCAAACTCCTCGACGCCGGCCACCGTCTCGATGACCTCCGGCCCGGACAGCGCCAGGCGGCCCTCTTCGGAAATGATGATGGCCGAACACAGCTTGGCGACGATGCCCATGCCGCCGAAGGCGCCGCAGCTGCCGCCGACCAGGGCGATGACCGGGACGCCGGCAGCACGCGCTTCGAGTACGGCACGCATGATTTCGGAAATGGCGATCAGCCCGGCATTGGCCTCGTGCAGCCGGACGCCGCCGGAGTCGATGAGGATCAGCACGGCAGCGGGCTTTTCCCGGACCGCCCGGCGCAACAGGCCGACGATCTTGGCGCCGTGGATTTCGCCGACGGCGCCGCCGATGAACTGGCCTTCCTGGGCGGCGACCAATACGGCCCGACCGGCTAGCCGGCCGCTGCCGACGATCACACCGTCATCGAAGGCGCCGGGCAGCTCGAGCTGGGCCAGGTGCGGGCTGGGCTGCGACTCCGCCGGTGGCAGGATTTCGGCGAAGCTGCCGGCATCGAGCAGGCCGGCAAGGCGGCGGCGCGCCATGGCCTCGAACCAGCTGTGACGTGAGGCGATAGCGGGGATCATTGGGCACCTCCCTGATAGTCGGCCAGCGCCTGGGCCAGACGCAGGCTGACGACGGCCGGGGTCGCCCCCATATCGTTGATGGCGATGACGGTGCCTCCGGCGGCATGGCTGGCGGCAAAACTGCCGAGCACCGCCCGCCAGGTTTCGGCGAAACCGCGCGCCGAGGTCTGGATGCTGACGGCGCAGGCCTGCGGCTCGGCGCCGGGCCGGACGAGGATTTCCAGATTGCCGGAGCCGACCACGCCGCACAGGGCGGGATTGGCGGCCGGCGCGGCCGGCATTGAGTCGAAACGAAAATCGAGTTTTTCCATGGCGTTCACCAGTTGCGGAAACGGGAAGGCGGGGCGTAGAGGCCGCCCGACCAGCGCACCAGGTCCTTGACGGAACGGGCGGCGAGCAGGTCGCGCGTAGCCTGACGCGGGTCGATGCCGAGGTCTTCGGGACGGCGGACGATGCCGCGGTCGCGCAGGTTCTCGACCATCGCCTTGTCGCGCGCCATGCCCACCGGCGTGAAGCCGGCGACACCGCGGATCGCCTGTTCGCGTTCTTCCGGGCTGCGGCAAAGCAGCAGGTTGGCAATGCCTTCCTCGGTGACGATGTGGCTGACGTCGTCGCCGTAGATCATGATCGGCGGCAGTTCGGCGCCCATCGACTTCTGCAGCTGCCAGGCATCGAGTTCGTCGACGAAAACCGGCGCCATATGCTCACGGAAAGTCTCGACCATCTGCACCACCAGCTTGCGGCCGCGGATGGCGTTCGGCCCGTAGGCCTCGCGCCCGGCCTTGAGCCAGGCCGGGCTGGCGTGGCGCCGGCCGTGCGGGTCGGAACCCATGTTCGGGGCGCCGCCGAAACCGGTGATGCGCCCCAGCGTCGCCGTCGAACTGTTGCCGGCCAGATCCATCTGCAAGGTCGAGCCGATGAACATGTCGCAGGCGTAGAGGCCGGCGGTTTGCGAGAAGGCCCGGTTGGAACGCATGCTGCCGTCGGCACCGGTGAAGAAGACGTCGGAACGGGCCGAAATGTAGGCGTCCATGCCGACTTCCGAACCGAAGCAGTGCACCGATTCGACAAAGCCGGACTCGATGGCCGGAATCAGCGTCGGATGCGGATTGAGCGCCCAGTGCGTGCAGATTTTGCCTTTCAGGCCGAGATCGGCGGCATAGGTCGGCAGCAGCAACTCGATCGCCGCGGTGTCGAAGCCGATGCCGTGGTTCAGGCGGGTGACGCCGTACTCGGCGTAGATGCCCTTGATCGCCATCATCGCCATCAGCACCTGGACTTCGGTGATCTGCGCCGGGTCGCGGGTGAACAACGGCTCGATGTAGTTCGGCTTCGGCGCCAGCACCGTGAAATCGACCCAGTCGGCCGGCACATCGACGCGCGGCAATTTTTCCAGCCGCTCATTGACCTGCGCGATGACGATGCCGCCCTTGAAAGCGGTCGCCTCGACGATGGCCGGCGTGTCCTCGGTATTCGGCCCGAGATAGAGGTTGCCTTCGGCATCGGCGGCCTGCGCCGCGATCAGCGCGACGTTGGGCGTCAGGTCGAGGAAGTAGCGGCCAAACAGCTCAAGATAGGTATGTATGGCGCCGATCTCGATGCGCTGTTCCTGGACCAGCTTGGCCAGGCGGGCGCCCTGCGGACCGCTGAAAGAAAAGTCGAGGCGGTTTGCCAGGCCGCGCTCGAAAAGGTCCACATGACTCGGAAGAGCCAGGACTGACTGGACCATGCTGAGGTGATTGATACGGGCCGGATCGCAGTCGGCCAGCGACTCGGAGAGGAAATCGGCCTGCTTCTGGTTGTTGCCTTCGAGGCAGACGCGGTCGCCGGGCTGGATGACGGCTTCCAGCAGGTCGATGCTGCGCTCGGCCGGAACGGCCTTGGCGAGGCCGAGACCGGCCGCCCTTTCGAGGCGGCGGGCACGGCTCTGGCGCAGGCTGTCCCAGTTGCGGGATTGAGGTGCGTTCATGATGATCTGTCCGTCACTCAGGAGCCGGCGTACTGCGACGGCAGCCAGGTGGCGATTTCCGGGAAGATGCACAACAGCACGATGCCGAGCGCCATCAGTCCGAGGAAGGGCATGGTGCCCCACATGATCTGCTTGAGCTTGACGTCGGGCGCGATACCGCTGATGACAAAGAGATTGAGACCGACCGGCGGTGTCACCAGGCCCATTTCCATGTTGATGGTCATGATCACGCCGAACCAGATCAGGTCGATATCGAGGGCGACCAGCGCCGGCAGCAGCACCGGAGTAACCATCAGGATGATGGCAACCGGCGGCAGGAAGAAACCGAGGACCAGCAGCATCACGTTAACCCAGAGCAGGAACTCCCACTTGCCCATGCCCAGCCCGACCAGCCAGGCGGCGGCCGACTGGGTGATGTGCAGGTAGCTCATCACGTAGGTATAGAGGAAGGACATGGCGATGATCAGCATGATCATCGACGACTCGCGGGCGGTGCCGGAAAGGATCACCTTCATGTCGGCCCAGCGCCAGCAGCCGTAGATGCTCATGACCATCAGCATGGCGCCGAAGGCACCGATGCCGGCGACTTCCGACGGCGTCGCCCAGCCGTCGTAGAGGGCGACCATGACGATCATGATCAGACCGAGGAAGGGCAACAGGCGCGGCAGGATTTCCAGCTTTTCCTTCCAGCTGTAGAACTCCACCGGCTCGGCGGCCAGGCCGGTCGCCTTGTGCTTGAGCAAGCGCTCGGTCTTCTCTGCCCAGGCCTTGTACATCACCCAGATGGCGAACAGTGCGGTCAGCAGCAGACCGGGGCCGACACCGGCCATGAACAGCTTGCCGATCGATTGCTCGGTGGCCAGGCCATAGAGAATCAGCGTCAGCGACGGCGGGATCAGGATACCCAGGGTGCCGCCGGCCGCGATCAAACCGGTGGCCAGTTGCTCGGAATAGCCGCGCTTGCGCATTTCCGGAATACCGGCCGAACCGATCGCCGCACAGGTCGCCGGCGACGAACCGCACATCGCGGAAAACACCGAACAGGCCAGCGTATTGGCCAGCCCGAGGCCGCCCGGCATCTTGTACAGCCAGCGGTTCAGCGAGTTGTACAGGTCAGCGCCAGCACGCGACTTGCCGATTGCCGCCCCCATCAGGATGAACAGCGGAATGGTCAGCAGCGTAAAGCTGTTCAGCTCCGAGAAGATGGTCTCGGCGATGATGCTCAGCTGCGCCGCCGGCATGAAGAAGTACATGAAGATCACCGCCACCGAACCCAAGGCGAAGGCGATCGGCATGCCGGAAAAGAGGAAGACAAAGGTGGCCAGCCCGTACATCAGGCCCATTTGTGCGACGCTCATTTGCGATCTCCTTCGTCGTCATGCTGGATGCGTTCGATGGCCACCTGGATGGCGGCGTTGTGCTCCTTCGGCGGCTGATGCGAGCGCATGGCTTCCGGCAGCGAGTCCTCGATGAACTGGACAAAGATCTGCAGGGTCAGCGAGGTCATGCCGACGGCCATGGTGGCGAACACCGGCCACATCTTCGGCGCCCAGGAGGTGTCGCTCATGCGCCCCTCGTCCCAGGCCTCGTAGAAGAATTCCCAGCAGTTCCAGGTAATGAAGGCGCAGAACAGGAAGGACAGCAGATCGGTCAGCGCCAGGCGCCACTGGGTCCAGCTGCGCGGCATGATCTCGTCGAGTATCTCGATCGGTACATGGCCACGGTTGAGCTGGGTATGCGCTGCCGCCAGGAAGCTGGAAGCGATCAGCAACATCACACAGAACTCGATTTCCCAGTCGGTCGGCCAGGCGAAGAAATAACGGACGGCTACCTCGAAGACGAGGACACCACTGGAGACGACGATCAGGAAGGCCGACAGGTAACCGGTCGCGATGTTGAAGGCCTTGACCGCGCGGCTGATGAAATATCCGGGGCTCATGATTCACCTTGAGAAAAAGGAGGGGCCGGGCCTTGCCCGGCCCTCGGGTTACTTGACCGACAGCGCCATGTCGAGCAGCTCGCGGCCGCCCTTGATGTTCTCGGCGAAATCCTTGAACGCGGTCTGTTCGGCGACGGCACGCCAGGCGGCGAACGCCTTGTCGTCCATGTCGGACACCTTGGCCCCGGCCTTCGCATAGACCTCTGCCATGCGCAGGTCGTCCTTCTTCGACTCATCGACACCGAACTGCTCAAGGCTGGCGCCGACTTCGCTGACGATCTTCTGCTGGTCCGGCGTCAGCGAGTCGTAGAGGCTCTTGGAGATCAGCAGCGGCTCGAACATGTACCAGAAGCTCTTGTTGCGCGCCGTCGTCACGAACTTGGTGAATTCGTACAGGCGGAAGCTGATCAGCGAAGTGCTGGAAGTCAGCGCCGCATCAAGCACACCAGACTGCATGGCGCTGTAGATTTCCGAAGATGGCATGCCGGTCACTGCGGCACCGGCGCCCTTCAGCATCTGATCCATTTCCTTGCTGCCGCCACGGAACTTCAGCCCCTTGGCATCCTCAGGCACAACCACCGACTTCTTGGTCGAGGCGATGCCGCCGGCCTGCCAGACCCAGGTGATGATCTTGATATTCTTTTCGGCGAGGATACGCTCGAGTTCCTTGCCGATCGGTGCATTTTTCCAGCGCATGCCCTGCTCGTAACTGCTCACCAGGGTCGGCATCAAGGTCAGGTTGACCGCCGGAATCTCGCCGCCGCCATAGGCCAGCGGCACCAGGCTCATGTCCAGCGCACTCTTGCGCAGGGCGCCGATCTGGCTGTTGGTCTTCATCAGCGAACTGCCCGGGTAGATCTCGAACTTCAGGCTGCCCTTGCTCTGCTTCTCAACTTCGGCAGCGAAACGGCGGACCAGGCGGTCGCGGAAATCGCCGTCTTCAGAAGTTGCCGCCGGGAACTGGTGGGAAATCTTGATGACGCGCGGCGCCTGGGCATGTGCCGCAGGCAGGGCAAAGCTCAGGGCAGCGGCGGCAACGGCGAGAGTAAAGTGACGCTTGGTCTTGCTGATCATGGATGTCTCCTCCAGGGTTAGTCAGGTACGGACGGTGAATCCTCACTGGCTGGCTTATCCTGACCCCAGGAATGCCGCACTGCTGTTTTGTGTTCAATAATCACCGTTGTGTATACAAGATAGCAGAGATTGAATACTGGTCAACTAATTTCGTATAATTGAATCACTGCTATCTGTTGGAGCGAAATCGTGAACAGCCCTGTTGATGTCCCGGCCACCACCCGCCAGTCAGAACGCCTCGGCGAACTGATTGAGGAACGCATCGTCACCGGCGTTTATCCGCCCGGTACGCGCCTTGATGAACAGGAACTGGCCGACACCTTCGGCGTCTCGCGAACGCCGGTGCGCGAGGCACTGATCCAGCTGGCCTCGGTCGGCCTGATCGAGATCAAGCCGCGGCGTGGCGCAACGGTGCCTGAAGTCGGCGCCGAACGGGTCTGCGAAATGTTTGAAGTCATGGCCGAACTGGAAGCCATGTGCGGCCGTCTGGCGGCACGGCGGATCACGGCCGACGAGCAGGTCGCCCTGCAGGACGCGCATCGCGCCTGCGAAGCAGCGCGCGACGCCAATACGCCGGATATCTATTACCAGTTGAATGAAGTCTTCCACCAGCGCATCTACGAAGCCAGCCACAACGGCTTCCTGGTCGAGCAGGCGACCGCCCTGCACCGCCGGCTACGCCCCTACCGGCGCCTGCAGTTGCGGGTGCGCAACCGCATGGCGACCTCGTTCAACGAGCATCAGGCGATTGTCGATGCCATCATCAAGGGCGACAGCGACCTCGCCTCGGCGCTATTACGCGCCCACGTGACGGTTCAGGGGGAACGCTTCGCCGACCTCGTCGCCACGCTGCGCGACTTCAAGGCCGGCGCCTGAACGACTTCAGCCGATCAGGCTGTGCAGCATCTTGGTCGCCAGCAGGGCGAGGAAGCCGCCAAAGGCCCGCTTCAGTTGCTTGACCGGCAGCTTGTGCGCCAGTTTGGCACCGACCGGCGCCATCAGGATGCTCATTGCGACGATGCCGACGAAGGCCGGCAGATAGATATAGCCGAAGGTATAGGCCGGCAGCGCGCTATCGCTCCAGCCAGCAACGATGTAGCCGACGGCGCCGGCGACGGCAATCGGAAAACCCAGCGCCGACGAGGTACCGACGGCGTTGTGGATGGCGACATTGCAGAACAGCATGAAGGGCACCGACAGGAAACCGCCACCGGCGGCGACCAGACTGGATATCACGCCGATCACCCCGCCGGCGACGAAGCGCCCCCAGTTCCCCGGCATCTGGCGGTGGGCATGCGGCTTGAAGTCGAGGATCATCTGAATTGACGCGTAATAGACGATGACCACAAAAATCGCCGTCATCGGCCCGGTCGGCACCTGGCCGGCGACCAGCGAGCCGCCGAAAGTGCCCAGCACCAGTCCGGGCGCCATCGTCCGGACGATATCCCAGCGCACGGCACCGTGCGCGTGGTGGGCACGCATGCTGGAAATCGACGTAAACACGATGGTCGCCATCGAGGTGCCAAGCGCCAGATGCATCACGTGCTCAGGCGGAAAGTTCTGGGCAACGAACAGCATGTACATGAACGGCACCAGCGTCAGCCCACCGCCAACACCAAAGAGGCCAGCGACGAAACCGCCGAAAATGCCGAGCAAAGGATAGGTGAGCCACCAGATGGTCATGAGTTTGTCGTCAGAAGCCGGGTGATGAACGCCCATTCGCCGGCCGTCACCGGCGTGATCGACAGCCGGTTGCCGCGGGCAAGGAGGCGCATGTTAGCAAGTTCCGGACAGCTGCGCAGTTCGGCCAGGGTCAGATAGCGCGTCCTGGCGACAAAGCGGACATCGCGGACCAGCCAGCGGGGATTCTCCGGCGCCGATCTAGCATCGAAATAGGGACCATCAACGGCGAACTGCGTGGCATCCGGATAGGGTTCGGAATTTATCTCGCAGATGCCGGCGATACCCGGTTCGGCGCAACCGGAATGATAAAAGAACGCCAGATCGCCGATTTTCATGCCGTCGCGCAGGAAATTGCGCGCCTGGTAATTACGCACCCCGAACCAGGGCACGGTTTGCCCGGGTGCCGCGGCGAGATCGTCGATCGACACCTCGTCGGGCTCGGATTTCATCAGCCAGTAGTTCATGTCGCGGTTCCGCAAATGAAAACAGGTGGCAGAAAAATCTGCCACCTGTCTGGAGGAAGGCCCCCGCAAGTGCCGTCAGGCCGGCATCCTGAACCTGGGTCCAGAGTGGTTGCTTTCCTTCCGCTTCAGGCACCCGCGACGAAGCGGGCGCACAACAGCGGTTTCGATGGTCCGCAACCGATGCCAATCAGCATTGGTTCAAGGAATGTATGGCCTTAACAAACACCGCAGGGGACGCTCGGCGGGCGGCGCCGGGGTCAGTAACAGCCTAGATGTCGAGCCGTTGCTGGGGCGCAAGCACGGAATCAATCCGCGCTCCCATGTCACCGATTCTACGCCTTGCGTCGGAACTATCAACCGCTTCGCCGACTGTTTTTTCGGTGGCCCCCGAGAGGTACTCATGGGCAATATTGAGGGCCGCCATAACGGCCACGCGCTCAGCGATGGTGCTCTTGGTCCGCTGCGCAATTTCGCGCATCTTGCCATCGACCATATCGACCGCCGAAAGCAGGGCATCGCGCTCTTCCGGGGTGCAGGCGACGCGATATTCGCGGCCCATGATCTTGACGTCGAGGAAATTCGGCTCAAGGCTCATCTCAGGCATCCTCTGGCATTTTGTCCATGAGGACTTCGAGCCGTTCACGGGCGGCGGTCATCGTCTGCCGCAGGTGCAGGCGCTCGGCCTCGGCCGCCGCCATCTGGTTCTTCAGGACTTCGTTCTCGGCGCGCAACTGGTGAACCAGGGCAACGACCTGTTCAATCTTGGCTTCGAGCGCTTCGAGTTCGCTATTCATGGCGCGCACTATAGAGGGAGAAATGACGCCCGGTCAAGGACTAAGCTCCTATTCTAAAAGTGGTTTATAGAAACTGGCTCAGACATTTCAGATGCGTTGCCCGGCATGCCGATGTAGAATTCGCGCCGTTTCAGGTGCTGCGTGCGGTTTCGCCAAACGCAGTTAAACGGGAAAGCGGTGCGTCGCCCATGCGACCAAGCCGCTGCTGCCCCCGCAACGGTAAGCAAGTGCGGGCGTATCACGAAGCCACTGGGTTAATCCTGGGAAGGCGATACGTCAAGACTTGCGAGCCCGGATACCGGCCTGCGACAACCAGCGGATGTGCCACGGGGCGGTGGCGCCGGTTATCGCAACCCGGCTTTCTCCCCCGGCAGATCCTCATTCAATGCATTCCGGCGTGCGGGGACGCCTGCCGGGAAGGAGAATCCATGTACTCACGCAGAAAGCCGCTCACGGCGGCCCTCTCTCTCGCCCTCCTGGGATCAGCGCAAGCCCAGACCAGCCCACATCTCGAACCGGTTTTCGTCACCGCGACCCGGTTCAGCGAAAACGAAGTGCGCGTACCCGCCAACGTCAGCGTCATCAGCCGCGACGACATTCTGTCCACGCCGGCTCGCGACCTGCCCGGCATCCTCAAGTCGCGGGCCGGCGTCAGCGTTAGCGCGCTCTACGGCAGTCTGGGACTCGACTCGACGATCGACCTGCGTGGCTTCGGCGAGACGGGCGGCGCCAATACCCTGGTCCTGCTCGATGGTCAGCGCCTGAATCCCATCGACTCCGGCGCGGTCTCCTGGTCCGCCGTTCCCCTCGACAGCATTGAGCGGATCGAGGTGCTGCGTGGAGCCGGAAGCGTGCTCTACGGCGACCGGGCAACCGGTGGCGTGGTGAACATCATCACCCGCAAATCCGGCAAAGCGGAAGCCGCAGTCACCGTCGGCGCCGGCAGCGACGACACGCGAACCATCGACGCCCATCTGGCGGCCGGCAACAGCAACGCCTACATCAATGCCTTTGGCCACTACGCCGCCACCAACGGCTGGCGCGACAACGCCCAGTCGGACCAGATGGCATTGAGCGGCCGGGCCGGCGTGTACATCGGCCAGGGCGAGGGCTTCGTGGACTATGCGGTGTACAAGGACAGCTCCGGCTTGCCTGGCTATCTGCTCAGTGCCGATTACGCCAGCCGGCCGCGTCACTCGCGGACGCCGGACGACCGCCAGCGCCGTGACGGCTATCGCCTGCGCCCGGGAATCGCCCTGCCGCTGACCGCCAACCTGATGCTCGAAGCCGAGGCGGCGCTGGAGCACCAGGACAACCGCGCGCGCTACCTTTCCTTCGGCAGCCGGACGAAGGCCAGCCGCGACAACTGGTCGCTGACCCCGCGCCTGCGCTGGCAGCATGGCCTGGGCCAGCTGGCCAGCGAGACCGTGGCCGGCATTGACTACTACTCCGGCGAGGTGGATGCGTTCTACAGCACGGCTGCCAGCCAGGGAGCCCGACAGAAAAGCGCTGGCTACTATGTCCAGAACACCACCGAGCTGACCCGGGGACTGGCCGCCACGGCCGGCCTGCGCCACCAGAAGGTCGAGCAGGATGCCCGGCAGGGAGCCTTCACCACCATTTTCGGTACGCAACCGGCCATGCGTGGCGATGGTGATCATTCGCGCAACGCCTGGGACGTAGGTCTCAATTACGCCGGGCAGGGCTGGCGACTGTACGGCAAGGTCGGCACCACCTTCCGCTTCGCCAACACCGACGAACTCTTCGGCTACGACCCGATGACCGGAAATCCGGTCTTCGCCGGCGACATCAAGCCGCAACAAGGCCGGATCCAGGAACTGGGCGGCAGCCTGACACTCGGTGCGGTCAGCGGCCGGGCGGCTATATACCACATGCGCATCGAGGACGAGATCGCTTACGACGGCGCCCTGTTCGCCAACGTCAACCTTGACCCAACCCGCCGTCTCGGCGCCGAAGTCGAAGTCGACTGGCGCATCCAACCCGGCCTGCTGGCCCGGTTCAGCTACGCCTACACCGATGCCACGTTCCGTAGCGGCCCCTACGAGGACAAGCAGATCCCGCTGGTCGCGCAGGACCGGACAGCGGCCAGTCTGATCTGGGATGGCGGCGCCTTCGGCAAGTACTCGGCGATCGCCAACTACACCGGCAAACGACATTTCAGTGGCGACTATGCGAACCAGCGCAAATTACTCGCCGGCTACACGACTGTCGACGTCATGGCGAGCTGGAACTTCAAGCCGTGGTCGATTTCGGCCCGCCTGATCAACGCCTTCGACAAGCGTTATTCATCCTATGCCGGCTATTCGACCTTTGCCGGCGATTACTATTACTACCCCGCCGACGGCCGCAACTTCCTGCTCACCGCCAGCTACCAGTTCCACTGACAATGCCCTCCAGCCGCCGCGCCCTGCTGATCCTTTCTTCGCTGTCCCTGCTGGCCCTGGCCAGCATCGGCCTGGCGCTGATGGTCGGCAGCTACCGGGTGGCGCCGGCCGACGTACTGGCGGCGCTGCTCGGCAGCGAAGGGGGCGGCGGCGAGGTGGTGTTGCAGTTGCGCCTGCCGCGGGCGCTCGCCGGCTTTGCCTGCGGCGGCCTGCTGGCGCTGGCCGGGGCGCTGATGCAGGTGCTGCTGCGCAATCCGCTGGCCGATCCGTACGTGCTCGGCATTTCCGGCGGCGCCGGCGTCGGCGCCATGTTCGCCATCCTGATCGGCCTGCCGGTGCTCGGCATCGACGGGCTGGCCTTCGCCGGGGCGCTGGGTGCGATGTTCATCGTCTTCGGCCTGGCGCACGGCGACGGCAGCTGGACACAGACCCGTCTGCTGCTGACCGGCGTCATCGTCGCCGCCGGCTGCGGCGCCCTGGTCGCGCTGATGCTCTCGGTAGCCGAGGAGCACAAGCTGCGCGGCATGCTGTTCTGGCTGATGGGC
>DDWF01000131.1:0-1825 GCA_002345845.1 Betaproteobacteria bacterium UBA2293
ATCGCCCCGGTCATCATGATGGCGTGCAGGATCGACTTGTGACAGTTGCGGTCGACGACGACGATGTCGCCCGGAGCGACGGTCGAATGCCAGACGATCTTGTTCGAGGTCGAAGTGCCGTTGGTGACGAAGTACAGGTGATCGGCATTGAAGATGCGGGCGGCGTTGCGCTCGGAGGCGGCGACCGGGCCGGTATGGTCGAGCAGCTGGCCGAGTTCCTCGACGGCGTTGCAGACGTCGGCGCGCAGCATGTTCTCGCCGAAAAACTGGTGGAACATCTGGCCGACCGGCGACTTCAGGAAGGCGACGCCGCCGGAGTGGCCGGGACAGTGCCACGAGTAGGAGCCGTCGGCGGCGTAATGGGTCAGCGCCCGGAAGAACGGCGGCGGCAGCGAATCGAGATAGGCCTGGGCCTCGCGCTTGACGTTGCGGGCGATGAATTCCGGCGTGTCCTCGAACATGTGGATGAAGCCGTGCAGCTCGCGCAGCACGTCGTTCGGGATGTGCCGCGAGGTGCGCGTCTCGCCGTGCAGGAAGATCGGGATCTCGGCGTTGCGGTTACGTATCTCGGTGACGAAGGCACGCAGTTCGCCGAGCGTTTCCTCCGGCTCCAGCGCCAGTTCCTCGTCATCGATCGAGAGGATGAAGGCGGAGGCCCGCGACTGCTGCTGGGCGAACGAGGTCAGGTCGCCGTAGCTGGTGACGCCGACCACCTCCATGCCTTCCTTCTCGATGGCCGCGGCCAGGGCGCGGATGCCGAAGCCCGACGTGTTCTCGGAGCGGAAGTCTTCGTCGATGATGATGATCGGAAAGTGGAAACGCATGGCGGTGATCCTTGAAAAGCGGCGACCCGCCGCAGCGGGTCACAGAATAAGACGATTTGGTTACGCGACCGCGTCAGATTTTCGGCAGGGTGACGCCGACCTGACCCTGATACTTGCCACCGCGATCCTTGTAGGAGGTCTCGCAGATTTCGTCGGACTCGAAGAAGAGCACCTGGGCGCAGCCTTCGCCAGCGTAAATCTTGGCCGGCAGCGGCGTGGTGTTGGAGAACTCAAGCGTCACATAGCCTTCCCATTCGGGCTCGAAAGGGGTCACGTTGACGATGATGCCGCAGCGAGCGTAGGTCGATTTGCCCAGGCAGACGGTGAGCACCGAGCGCGGAATACGGAAGTATTCAACGGTGCGGGCCAAGGCAAAGGAGTTGGGCGGAATGATGCAGCAGTCGGATTCGATCTCGACGAAGGATTTCGGATCGAAATTCTTCGGATCAACAACAGTCGAGTTGATGTTGGTGAACACCTTGAACTCGCGGGCGCAACGGATATCGTAGCCATAGCTCGAGGTGCCGTAGGAGACGATCTTCTCGCCATTGGCCTCACGTACCAGCTCCGGCTCGAACGGCTCGATCATGCCGTGCTCTGCCGCCATGCGGCGTATCCATTTATCTGATTTGATGGCCATTTCTTATCGTCCGCGCTGACAAAAACAAAGGCGGGATTTTACCCGCCTTTGTCTTGGGGAAAAGCGATATTTCAGGTGTTCTGGACAACGATATTGGGGAACTTGGAAGTCATATCCTTGGCCTTCTCGGCGACCTTGACCGCAACACGGCGTGCAATGGCGCGATAGATCTCGGCCGTGCGCGAATCCGGGGCGCCGACGACGGTCGGCTTGCCGCCGTCGGCCATCTCGCGGATGGCCATTTCCAGCGGCAGGCTGCCAAGAAACTCGACGCCGTAATCGGCACACATCTTCTCGCCACCGCCGCTACCGAAGATGTGCTCCTCGTGACCGCAGTTCGAGCAGATGTGGATGCTCATGT
>DDWF01000131.1:1859-4254 GCA_002345845.1 Betaproteobacteria bacterium UBA2293
GCGATGTCCTGCGGCGTGGTGACGACCACGGCGCCGGTCACCGGCACCTTCTGGGTCAGTGACAGCTGGATGTCGCCAGTACCCGGCGGCATGTCGACAATCAGGTAATCAAGGTCGCGCCAGTTGGTCTGTCCAAGCAGTTGATCCAGCGCCTGGGCGACCATCGGGCCGCGCCAGACCATCGGCGTCTCGACATCGACCATGAAGCCAATCGACATGGCTTGCAGGCCGTAGGCCTCCAGCGGCTCCATGCTGTTGCCGTCGCGCGACTCCGGCTGCTGACCGGCCAGGCCAAGCATCTGCGGCTGCGAAGGGCCGTAGATGTCGGCGTCGAGGATACCGACACTGGCGCCTTCCTGAACCAGCGCCAGGGCCAGGTTGACGGCCGTCGTACTTTTGCCGACACCGCCCTTGCCCGAGGCAACGGCGATGATGTTCTTGACACCCGGCAACAGCTTGACGCCAAGCTGCACGGAGTGGGCGACGATCTTGCTGAAGACGTTGGCGGATATGTTGCCGACGCCTGGCAGGGTGCGCGCGGCGGCAATCACCTGCTTGCGGATGGCGTCGATCTGGGTCTTCGCCGGATAGCCGAGCTCGACGTCGAAGGCGACATCATCGCCATCGATACGGATGTTCTTGACAGCCCGGCTGCTGACGAAATCCTTGCCGGTATTGGGATCGATCGCGCTGGCGAGCGCGGTCCTGACCTGTTGCTCAGTAAGACTCATGGAAACTCCGGTTGGTTGGACGGGCAGCAATACCC
Organism: Betaproteobacteria bacterium UBA2293; assembly: GCA_002345845.1. The sequence goes on from DDWF01000131.1 coordinate 2,626, forward strand.
GAGTAATCTTGTCCAGTATACCCCGGAATACTGGATCAACCCGGCTGGACGGTATCCAGACGATAGCCCTGACCGTAAACCGAGGTCAACATCAGGCCGCTCTCGCCAGCCAGGCCTAGCTTCTTGCGCAGGCGGCTGGCATGCGTATCGACGGTGCGCGAATCGACTCCGGGATCACGCCCCCAGATGGCGGCCAGCAGCTCGTCGCGTTGCAGCACTCGACCGACGTTACGTAACAGGATGACGGCCAGGTCGAATTCGCGCTGCGTCAGATCGACATCGACGCCCGCCAGGCGGATGCGCCGGCCGTCGAGATTGACCTCGATATTGCCGATACGCAAAGCCTCGGGTCGCTGCTGGCGCCGACGGCGCAACAGGGACTCGATGCGGGCCATGAATTCCATGTAGCGAACCGGCTTGGGAATGTAGTCGTCAGCCCCCAGGCGCAGGATGTCGGCGGCGTGCTCCTCGCCGGTCCGCGCGGTACAGAAGACGACCGGCACATCCCAGCCGCAATGTTCGCGGATGTAGAGCAGGACCTCCTCGCCGCTGACGTCGGGCAGCGTCCAGTCGACAATGAAGAAATCGAAACTGCTGCCCTTCAGGGCCTCCATGAAGACCTTACCTTCACCGAAGACCTCGACCTGATGACCCTCGCTCTTGAGTAGGGCCTTGAGTACCTCGGCCTGGCTGCGACTGTCTTCAATAATTGCGAAATTCATGTGTCCTCCGGCGATGCGCCAATTCTGCCGAGATCAGGGCTACCGGGCAACCTACATTTCTAGGCGTTTTACCATGTGAACACAATTGTTTACGTTGCGTCACAAATGCCCGGCGCCGGCGCAAACGCCGGAGTGGGTGCCAGCACGGTAAAATCGCGCTTTATTTCTTCCGTCAGCCTCGTCCATGTCGCGCAAAATCCTCGTTACTTCCGCCCTGCCCTATGCCAACGGGTCGATCCATCTCGGGCACCTGGTCGAATACATCCAGACCGACATCTGGGTGCGCTTCCAGAAGCTGCGCGGCCATGAATGCTNNTGCTGCGCGCCGAGAAGGAAGGCATCACGCCGGAACAGCTGATCGAGCGCGTGCATGGCGAACACGCCCGCGATTTCGCCGGCTTCGGCGTCGGCTTTGACAACTACTACACCACCCACTCGCCGGAAACGCGCGACTGCGCCAACGACATCTACGGCAAGCTGAAGGCGGCCGGACTGATCGAGGTGCGCACCATCGAGCAGTATTTCGATCCGCTCAAGCAACTGTTCCTGCCCGACCGCTTCATCAAGGGCGAATGCCCGAAGTGCCACGCCAAGGACCAGTATGGCGACAACTGCGAAGTCTGCGGCGCCGCCTACGCGCCGACCGACCTGATCGATCCCTACTCGGCCGTGTCCGGCGCCAAGCCGGAGCTACGCAATTCAGAACATTATTTCTTCAAGCTTTCCGACCCGCGCTGCGAAGCCTTCCTGCGCCAGTACACCAGCAGCGGCGTGCTGCAGACCGAGGCCGCCAACAAGATGCAGGAGTGGCTGGGCGCTCCGGGCGACAACAAGCTGACGACTGGGACATCTCGCGCGACGCCCCCTATTTCGGCTTCGAGATTCCCGACGCGCCGGGCAAGTACTT
>DDWF01000036.1 GCA_002345845.1 Betaproteobacteria bacterium UBA2293
GTTCGGGTCGGACTTGGCCAGCTCCATGCGCTCAAGCAGCGACTGGTATTCGATCTCGAAGCGGCGGCGGGCGAACTGCTCTTCGAGATCGATCAACTGGAGCTTGGTGATTTCGCCATTCTCGCGGGCAAAGTTGGCTTGCTGCGTTTCCAGCGCGATCTGCGCCAGGCCGGCGGCGCGGCGGCTGTCAACCAGCGTGCTGTCGAGGTCGCGCATTTCCTTGGCGGCCTGGCGGCGAATTTCGACTTCGAGCGTGGCGGTGCGCTTGGCGATGGTGGTGCGGTCTTTACTGGTGAGTGCGAGGTTCTGCTGGATTTCGCGCCAGTAGGCCAGCTCCTGCTCCTTGCCGAACTGGCGCAGGAGGTTTTCCTGTTCGTAGACGTTCCTGATCTCGGCCAGCTTGGCTTCGTAGGTGGCCATGAAGCTGGGGTCGGCGGCCTCTTTCTGGGCCTTGCCGCCTTTCTCGTCACGCAGCAGCCCGGTGGCGCTTTTGCCCTTCGTGCCGGGTGCGGCGGTGGCCGTGCCTTCGGCGAACAGGTTCCACATCTTGTCGCGCGCTTCGGTCGCTGAATCGAGGATATTGTCGAATGACTGGCTCCAGGCCGCCGACCACACCTTCGGGATATTAACGATCTCGGACTTCGCGCCTTCGAAATCGCCCTGCAACATCTTCCAGAAGGCAACGCTGACCGCGCGGATCGGTTCGGCAACCTGCACCACGGCAGCATTGATCAGGTTGAAAGCGATGCTGGCGGAAGTTTTCAGCCCCCAGAACAGCGAGACCAGTCCGCCGACGGCGCCGCGCAGGACGGTGATGGCCGCCGGGCCGATGCTTGAAAACCACTCGCCCAACTGCGTCAGCACCGGCATCAGCGCATTGCCGATGGTGACCTTGAAGCCTTTCATGGTCAGGCTGGCCTTGTCGCCGGCGTTGTCGAACGCCTCCCAGGCGGCGACGCTCTCGACGCTGGTCACGATGCCGAGGGCGCGCATCTGTTCGGCGACTTCTTCCACGGACTGCTTGTTCATGTTGGCGAGGTTCGAGGTCATCTCGAAGCCCTTGCCGAACATCGCCTGCCCGGCAATGGCGCGGTCGGTGCCGGCCTTGTAGCCATTGAGCACCTCGATGCCTTCGAGCACCAGGTCGTTGAGCGGCCGCAGTTGCCCGGCGGCGTCGCGCGTCTTGAGGCCCATGGCGTTCAGGCCGTCTTCGTTGTTGATGAGCTGCTTGGCGAGACCCTTCGATGCGGTGACGAATTCTTCCTGCGAGGTGTTGCCGGCGATCAAGGCTTCGCGCAGGACACTGGCCGCTCCAGCCGAGATGCCCATCGCGCGGCCGAGCTTGGTGCTCTCTTCGGTGAAGAGCACGGTCTGCGCGACTGCGTCTTTGAACACGGCACCGCCGGCGAGGATGGCGCCGATGGCGACGAACTTCGCCTGCAGCGCGCCAAGCGGCCCGGTCATGCGGCTAAAGGCGCTTTCACCCTCGGCGCCGAACTGCTTGAGGTCGTTGCTGGCCTCGCGCAGTTTTTGCCGCAATGGCGAAATGTCGCCGTTGACGGTAATTTTTGCTTCGGTTTCAGCCATGATCAGAGGTCGAGGAAGTCGAGCAGCGGGTCATCGGGGCGCCCTTCCTGCACCGGCAGGCCGGCATGGGCGGCTTCGCGCAGGGCGTCCTGTGGGGTATGCGTAGACGTCTGCACGCGCGGCTCGGGGATGCCGAGCGCCAGGGCGATGCGCTTGAGCTGCAGCGCTGGCGGCGGGAGGGTTTGCCAGTGTCGGGTGAGCGCATGGGCATGGGGCAGGGTTACGTGGGCGTCGATGTGTTGCCAGGTCCAGCCGGTGGCGCTGATGAGGAAGGCGTAGAGCTCGTCCCAGTCGAAGTCGCCAACAGCTGCAGCAGCTTTCCCAGGTCAGACCCGCCAGCCTCCATCAGCGGCAGGCCATTGACGCGGGCGATCACTTCGATCACCGGCGCCAGGTCCCACAGCGGCACGGTCAGCTGCTCGATGTCGGCGGGCTTGGCGCCCAGCCCGAGGGCGAGCACCTGCACCATGTCGTCATAGAGGGCTTCGTCGAATTCCCAGGCCGAGAAGCGCCGCGAGCAGCGGATCAGCGCTGGCACCAGCTGGCGCGCAACGCCGAGCGGCACGGCCTGCACGGCATGCACGCGGCCTTCGAGCACCACTGTTTCGATGCCGAACAGCCGCAGCAGCCGGCGGCGTTGCAGCAGGCCACGCAGCCGGGCGGCCAGGCGCACACCGAGCGGCGCGCCCGCCAGCGGGGCGAGACGCAACACGGCGGCGCTCATCAGAAGAGGCAGAGGTAGCCGAGGGAACCGGCAGCGTCGGCGAAGGCTTCGGCCTCGAAGTCGTAGATGGCGAAATCGTCGGACTTGAGCGGCAGCGAGAGTTTGCCGGAGACGCAGCGATTGAGCTTACAGACGAGGTTTTTGCCGTCGTAGCCGTTTTGCAGCAGCAGTGTGAAGCTGGGGGTGTAGCCCATGGTTTCGTTGGTCATGGTCCAGACCTGCCCGCCTGCCGCGGCGCTGTATTCGTAGCTGATCTTGACGACCTTGCCGGTATCTGCCGCCGCGAAGGTGTAAGCGCCGGTGCTGGCGTTGACCGAGTATTGCCCGGTGGCCGGGGCGCTGGCGACGCGGGTGAGCTGCACGCCGGTGGCGTCGAACATGACGCCCAGATCGGAGACGTAGGTGCCGCTTGACGGCGGCGCCATGGTGAGCTGGAAGGGCGTGGACGGGATGGTGCCGGCCGAATCGAACACGGCGGCCTTGATGCCGGCGGTGGCGGCCTTGCCGAAGAACAGCGAGCCGAGGATGCCGCCATCGATCTCGGCATATTTGGCCTTGATCTCGGTCTTGCCCTTGCCCTGCCCGACGGCGATCGGGTAGCGCTTGGATCCGTAGAGCGTCTTGATCTCGACCGAGAGGTCGAGGCTGATGTCCTGCATGGTGCCGAGCACGACCGGGGTCGGGTTGGCGATGGCGGTGCCATCGGCCAGGTTGGTCGGGACGGCAATGAGTTTTCCTGCGCCGAAGTTGATCATTTGCTTCTCCTGGGCATGTTTACGAGATGGCCCGGGTGAAGTCACCCGGCCGGACAAAAATCTGCATCTGGTAGCGCGCTGTCAATTTGCCGATCACGCGGTCGGCACTGTCGCCTTGCGCATCGGTGCCGTCGCAGCGCAAGCCGCGCCCCAGTGCAGCGGTAAGTGGCACATCGGCCATCAGCACGGCATGGGCGACCATGTGCAAGGCGTCGGCGGCGGTTTCCCAGTTGCCGAGCGTGGCGACATGCAGATCGAGTTCGATGCCGACGCTGATACGCTCGCCGCTGTCACCCAGCCGGTCGTGCCCGGTGCTGGTGCGCCGGATATTGATGGCCGGCAGCTCGCTGTCGCTGAAGGCATCGTCACGGCCGCGATAGACATTGGCGCCGGCAGGCGTGGCGCCCAGCAGCGCGACATGCACGCGGGCGAGGATCTGTTCGATGACGCTGGCGGTCATGGCTTGGCCAGCGGCACGATGACTTCGATGCCGTCGAATGAAGAAAACTGCGGCGCTTCGCGCACGGTGTAATTCACGCCGGCGACGGCGAAGACATCGCCACGCAGTACGTTGGCAAACATCGCCGCCGGATAGCGCAAGCTGTAGTCGGTGGCAAGCACTTCGCCGCCGGTCAGCATGGTGCTCGGCAGGTCGAAGATCGCGCGACCGACGACTGTGCCGCCCAGGGCGCGATGCAGGGTGACCGGCTGACCGAAGTCAGCGTAGAAGATAGGGAGGTCGGCGGCGAAATCCATGCCGAGAGTTTCGCGGCACGGGGGCGAAATGACTACCGGAAGAATTTCGCGTCAGCGCGCGATTTTGATGCCATGGCGGTGGCCGTAGAGATAGCCAGACCGGCGGCCCCGCCCCGCGGCGGCTGAAGCGATCGTGATGGTGTCTGGCGCGGGCAGCGCCACCTGGCCATAGAAGTCCGCCGATGCCACAGCCTGGGCAACAGCAGCGCCGCCGAGATGAATATCGGTCGTCAGACTGGCGGCGGCGGCGGACTGGGCTGCCGCGTCGCCGCTTAAACCGCCCGCGCCGGCCGTCAGGTTGGCGGCCGCTGTCGCTTGTGCGAGCGCATCGCCGGACAGTGAGACCTGTGCCGTCAGGTCGCCAGCGGCAGTACTGATGCCGACGGCGGCGCCCGCGAGCGGGATGCCGGTGGTCAGGGTTGCTGCGGCGCTGGCGGTGGAGGATGCTGCGGCGACAAGTGGGACGGTGCCCCACTCGCCTTGCGCGATCAGCGTGCCGATGGCCTTAATGTGTGCGGCGCCGAACGGCTCTTTACCGGCGGGGGTCCATTCTCCGGCATAGCCACTTTCTGCGGTTATGCTGAATGGGCTTGATTTGACGTTTTTCGCCCAGCTGGTGGTCCAGTCGGTCGATGAATCATAATTTATTGACGTTGCCTGGTGCGTATCTATCGCCGCATCCCACTTTGCGCCATAAGGGTCACCGGCAACACCCTCGAAAAAGTCATAATCACCAGTGATATTGTTGTCGCCGTGGAAGTCGATGAACACGTCAATCGTAGCACCCACATCAGCCAACACTGCGGCTTTGTGCTTGGTGACAGCCTCAAGGACCGGCGTATCATCCCAGGCGCGGTTGACGTCGGCAGACATACTTCCTGCCTGGAAGTCGCCGCGTTGCGCGCCGCCCGCACGGCCAGCAGACGCGATTACCGGATAAACGAACGCATCAAACCAGGCGCGCACAGAAACCGCCAACGGGTCGGCGGACACCAGGAACTCAACCGCGCCTTTAAGCGTGTAGTTACCAATATCTTCGGCGGCATGCGTTCCGGCAATCATGACCAACTTGCGCTTTGGATTGCCATCCGGGGCATTACCAGCGCCGCTGCTGACTTTGAACGAGTACAGCGGCTGGGCGCTAATTGTAGTGCCCAGATGATCTACTGCTGCGCTGCGCGTTTCGAATTGATAGCTTGCGCCGCCGGATGGCGCATAGCTGACAAAGCCGGAAGATTCCAGAGACTGAATCCATGGCAACGTATATGCGATGCGCCACGGGTTGGCCATTGACACATAAACTGTGTCCTGCGTGAAGGCGTCGGCGTGCTGCGAACGATAGACGTTGGGGCTGGTTACTCGTGTTGTCGACGTAAAGTCGATCCACGTTCCGCGCTCGCCGGTGTAGCTGAATTTGAATTTTCCGGTATAGCCCGACAACTGCATGTTTGAGCGGTCGACATCAATGACCGGACGCAGGCCATTCACCCCCGTCAAATGGAAGAAGCAGTTCCTTGCCCCCGACGCATTCTCTTCCCATGAATACATGTTCCGAATAAATATCGTCGGCGTCGATCCGTTCGGTGTTACCGTGCAACTCGCCAGATTGAGCGTGCCTCGGTCTGCCGTGTCGTATATCGTGACACCATTAAGCGTGGCGCTTGCATCCGCTTGTGCTGCCGCGCTGCCGGCCAGATCAATGGCTGGGCCACCCTCAAGCGTCGCCGAAGCTGTTGCTTGCGCTGTTGCGGTGGCGGACAACTGTGCATTAGTGGTCAAATCTGCGCTCGCGCTTGCCCATGCGTTCGCGCTGCCGACAAGAGACGCACCACCAGTCAGTTGCCCCCAATCCGTATAAAGGTCGGCCACTTCTGCTGGCGTCAACACGCGATCAAACACGGCGATCTGCCAGATCATGCCGTCAAAGACGCGAACGCCGTCTGACCGGTTACCTATGTCGTATTGGGCCGTCGCAGATGCCACAACGCCCGAGGTTGTAAACGGCGTTACCAGAGTCACCGAAGACCCGTTGCGGTAGCCCACAACTCCGGCCGGGTTTGCGCCGAGCGTCGTGTTGTCGGAGGTGTAACCCACCAGCTGCCACTCACCAGTCACCACCGGGATTGCAAAATATTGCCCACCAGTACCAGACCGCCGCAGACAGGCCATCGATGTCGCGGCATTATTCATGCACATCAACTCGTGATAGTCGAAGCCGGCGCCCTTTTGAATTATTCGACCATACGAGTTACCAACACCAGCGCTATCAACAAAAATCCACGCAAAGACCGATTGCGCGCCCCCAGAAAAGTCGTTTGTAGCGGCGGCCCTTATCCGGTCGTTGATTGTGGACCCGTACGGGGCGCCACCATAACCGCGCACCGTACGTGACGCGCCGGAGACGGTCTGCGTGTGCGTGGCCGTGCCGGTCGTGGACGTGGCGGCGGAATTATTGACAAGCTCGCGCCCGTCCTGGTCGAACAGTAAGACCAGATCGTCCTTAATGGCCACGGCCAGTTACTCCGCGATCAGTTGTCGATCTGGAATGTCGCCGCGCCGGCTGCGAAGCTCGGGGCTGCGTCGCCGCTGTTGATGGTTTTCGGTGTCGTGAGCGCGGAATAAATCCACAGGTTGCCTGCGGTCGATGCGTCGAGGATGCCCCAACAAACCACCGTGCCCCAGTTGGCGGTAGGCGCCGGGAAGGTGATTGCTACGTTGTTGCTGGTGGTTCCGCCGGTGCCGGTCGATGCGACGGTGCTGCCGGCGCTTTGCGTGCCAGCCCAGTTGGCAAGTGAACTGGTAATGGCGACGCGGGCATAACTGCCGCCGGTGACTTCGGTTCCAGCCGTGCTGTCGGTCGGACAGGTGGTATAGAGGGCGACATACCCAGTGGCCGGGGCACTGAGGGCCTGGCCACGCAGGATGGCGTCGATGGCTTTGTTTTCAGCATAGTCCGCAAGCGCGCCGGCAAATGCGGAAATAGAACTGACGGCGAACAGCAGGCCGGCGAGGAATAGGCGGGCGAGTTTCATTGTGGATCTCCTGTCGTTAAGCGAAAACGGCCCGGCGGATCAGCCAGGCCGTTGCGGTACGTCAATACGCGCCTGGTCAGGCTGGGGCGGTTTCAGATGCGGCGGTTTTCGCAATCGCGTCGGCGGCCTTGAGCATTTCGCGGGTGGCGGTATTGCGGCCTCCCTTGTCGAAGTCGTCTTCGCGCTTGGTGTAGAGCGCACGATTGGCGCGCACCAGGTCGGCGGCGATGTCTTTCGGTACGTCGGGCATGGCGCCGACGCCTTGATGCTGGCCGCCGGCGTCGTCGCGAAAATCGACCAGGCAGGCTTCGGTGATGAGAATCTTGGGCATGTGCTTTTCCTTGATGTGTGGGCCTTGGGCCTCAATGCCCGCCGGCGCTGTTTTGCCGGCGGGGTCGAGGTGCAGCGGCGGGGGAGGGTTCAGGTGGTGAGGGCGTCTTTCATGGTGGCGAAGCTGGCGACGCGGCGCACGGCGACATCGACATCCTGCAGCGCGACGACGCGCTTGGTGCCGGCGGTGGCGCCGCTGTAGGGGTCGAGGATGACATCGAGGCCGCCCCACATGCCGACCAGCAGGTCGGCCCAGTTGCCGTAGGCGATGGCCGAGCAGACGGCGCCGGAGGTGCCTTTGACGAGATCGCTGGGGATGCTGTTGGTGACCACGGCATCGTAGCCGAGCACTTCGCCGATGCCGCGCTCACGGCCCGAGGTCCAGACCGGGCGACCGTTGGTGCTGGAGAATTCCTGCGTCTTGCGCAACTTGCCGCGCACCTTCGCGTTGGTGCAGTAGCCCATTGCGCCGACGTCGGCGTTGGCGACCGCGACCGCGGTTTCCAGGTCGACCATGTGGTCGTAAGTTGGCGCGAGGCCGTTGGTGCCGCCGGCGACGGAGCCGATGCCGGAGGTATTGAGCAGGCCGGTCGGCTGGTTGCCGGATCCACTGCCGTTGAAGGCGGCGGCTTGCAGGCCCTGGCCGATCTGCATGGCCAGGTCGAGGCGCACGAACATTTCGACGTCGATGCTCGACTGCATCAGCAGGCGGCGGCTGTAGTCGGTGAAGGCGCCGATGGTTTTCGGGGTCATGGTGACCTGACCGAAGGTCTGCTGCGATTCGGTGACCGCGCCGTTTTCCGCCACCCAGTAGGTGGTGGCGGCGCCGGTCGCCGACGGGATGGCGATGTTGCCATTCAGGTCACGCAGCCAGGTGATGCCCAGCTTGTCGAGCACCATCGCGTTGCGCAGCAGCTCGATGAAGCTGGAGCCGAGCAGCTCGGTGGCGACGGTATGGCCGCCGGCGGTGGTCGTACCGACGACGAGGTCGCGCACCATGGCTTGCATGTCGGCGCTGCCGCGCTGGGCGCGGGAGAGCAGCCCGCGGGCCACGGACGTGGCCAGACCGTCGGTCATGGTCAGGCCACGCGAGAGCACGTCGGCGGGGATGGTGATGGCGGCTTCGCGGGTCTTGTCGCGCGAGTCGCCACGCTTGTCTTGGGCGGCACGCGAGCATTCGAGCTCGAACGGGGCCAGGGTGGCGGCATGCAGCGGGTCGGCGGCGGCGAGCAGCGCGCGGCAGAAGCTGAATTGCTCGATGTCTTTTTTACTCATGCCGATTTCGGGCGATTCGGCCGGGCGCAGCTTGCCGGTGTCGACCAGTTTGTCGGTTACGAACTTGCGGAAGGAATCGGCGCTGGCGCCGGTTTCGATGGCGGAATCGGCATCGGCGACCAGGTTGAACTGGCGGCCAAGGGCTTGGATCTCGCGCATGCGGTCACGTTCGGCGATCAGGGGGTCGAGGCCGCGCGTGGCGGTGGTGGCGGTGGTAGGTTCTGCCGCCGGGGGGTTGGCTACGGCTTGGTTCATGCTTCGTTCTCCTTGGGAGGTTAGGGGTGCTGCGGCGCCATCGGCGGGCTGAAACTCCACGACCCGGTAGCCGGGTTGGGCGGAATCGGTTGCGGCGCGACCCAGGCCGACGGTGGCGTCGGCGGGGATATCGACCAGCGAAATCTCGAAGGGCGTCCAGCTGCTGACGCGGTATTCGTCCGGCTCGCCCTTGCTGGGCGCGGCCTTGGTGAGCATGCGTTCGTTGATCTGGTAGCCGATGGAGACGTTGCGCACCAGTCCGTCGGCGATGTCTTGCCGCAAGTCGGCCAGCGCTTCGCGGCGGCTGATGACGATGTCGGCGCGCAACTGGCCGGCATCGATCCAGGCGCGCTCGACGGCGCCGATGCTGGCCAGCGGCGTGTTGCCGACGGCCTGAAATCGGTCATGGTTGGCAAGCACGGCGGCGCCGCCATTGAGGCGGTCGAGCTCGATCTCGCCATCCTTGTGGCCGAGTATCTCGACCCAGGGATCGTCGAACCAACTGGCGCGCAGGTAGGGGGTTTCGGATGAGACGGAGAGCTGCAGGCGCAGCAGTCCGTCATCAGCCTGTTCGGGCGCGGCGGCGCGAATGGTGAGGGTGGCCGGCAGGCTGCGATGCAGGGTGCCGTCAATGCGACTCTTACTGCCGAGGGTGCGATTTTTGTCCATGGCGTCAGTCTCTTTTTTCAGGGGCGAAATAAGTACCGAAAGAATTTCGCGGCTCAGTTGTCAAATGAGCCACGCACAGCGACGAGCGGGGCGCGGCGGATGGCTTTCTTGCCGGCTGCGGCTTCTTCGTCTTCTTCGGGTGCGTCTTGCGGGCGCGGGGTGTTTTCCTGGTCGAGCGCGCCGTAGAGCGCTTCTTCGCGCGCAACTTCTTCGGCGATTTCGTCGGGGTCTTCGCCGCGCTCGGAGATCAGGCGGCGCCGGCTGGTGAGCCTCAAGCGCAGGTTGATTTCGCTGGCGGTGGCTTCCTTGACCGGGTCGATGCCGGCCCAGCGGCGCGGCTGCCAGTGCGCGGCGGCCAGGTAGGCGTCGACGCGCACGGGCTGCAGGCCGGCGGTCTTGAGCACCAGGTAGGGCAGCACGGCGGCGAAGACATCGGCATGCAGCCAATCGATCAGGCGGGTCTGGCGGGCGCGGAAGTGTTCGCGCTCGCCAACGATGCCGACGCGGGCCGAGCTGTAATTGACGGATTCGAGGTCGTTGCCGAGCGTGACGTAGCTCATGCCGCGCGCGGCCGACCAGCCGCGCAGATGACCCTTGATGTAGGTGGCGGCTTCGATGTTCGGCCAGCTCGATTCGTACTTTTGAAACTCGGTGCCGAATGGCAGGGAATCAAACTGGCCTGGCAGGGTGGTGCTGTATTTCTCGGCTGCCGAGGTGATGGCCTGAATCTCGTCTGGCGTGAGCACTTTGCCGGCGGCCTTCGCGGCATCGAGCACGCTGCTGATGACCGTGTCAGCAAAGCCGCGCGGCGCTTCGCCGTCTTTGGTTACGAAGAAGCCCTGCCGCTTGGCGGCGTTGCTGCTGGCGACGGCGGCGGCTTCTTCGAAATCTTTGAGCAGCCACAGGCGCCGCGCGCCGCCGGCCAGCTCGGGGTAGCCGCGCAATTGCCCGACGACATGACGGATGAAGCGGTGGCGGATCTGGCTGGCGGGGATGCGCACATGACGGCCGACGGCCATCAGGTCGGGCGCGCTGTCGCCGGTCTTGCTCATGTTGAGCCAGTAGGCGACCGGGGCGCCGTCGTCATCGATTTCGACACCCATGCGCACGCGGCGGCCCTGCCAGTCGCGCGACAGGGTGACGTCGAGCAGCGCCGGGTCGAGCATCTGGATCTGAAAGCCGAACGGACCAGCGCCGGGACGCAGGCGGTAGAGCAGCTCGCCGTCGGTGTCTTCGGCCGTCAGTGCGAGTGTTTCGACTTCGCGCCAGGTGAGGCCGGACACGTCGGCGCGGGCGCCCCATCGCGCGAAGGCGTCTTCGAGGCGTTTGTTGACGGGGGTGTTGGCACTGCCGTCGCCATGCGTCAGGCGCATTTGCAGGGGGATGCCGTTTTCACCGAGCACGTGATCTTCGAGCTTGATCAGGTAGCCGATGGCCCATTCGGCGTTGCGGGCCAGCCCCTGGGCGCGGGCGCGCATGGTCGGCAGCTGGCGCGACAGGTCGTCATTGATCGGCGCGGCGGTGGTCGGCCATGACTCGGTCCAGGCCGGCGTTTCGGCGGCGTCGAAGCTGCGCCGCGCGGTGCGCAGTTCGGCGAGGAAATGTTGCTGCGCCGCGCTCGCGACGCTGCGCACGGTCTGGTCGAGCCAGGCGGCGCGTTCGACCGGCTTTTCGCGCTGGGTAAATAGGTTGGTCAAAAAGCCCATGGTCACATCCTCAAGTAGACGCGGCCGGGCGAGCCGCCCTGCAGCAGCGCGGCAAGCGCGCGTTCGCCGGCCACTTCGCGTTCGTAGTGGTCGATCAGGTCGGAAATTTCCTTGCTGGTGCGGAACTTCATGCGCCGACCGGCGATGTCGTACTCAGCGACATGCACCTTGCCGCCGGCGACGTAGGCGGCCAGCGCGGCCTTGGCGTCGGCCAGCCCCTTGACGGCCTGGCTGCGGCTGTCGAAGGTTTCTGCGGCGGCCAGATTCGGCAGGATGGCGACAGATGCCTGGTCGAAGGTGACGCGCTCGACGCCCTTCTCGACCCACGACACCAGCGTGGCAGAGCCGGCAGCCCAGGCGGCGGTGTTCGCGGCGGTGAGGCTGACGGCATGGGCATCGCCCACGGCGCTGGTGGCGATCGGCACAGCGGCGCCGGTGGGCCACAGCATGCGGTACTTGAGCACCCAGCCGGCACTCGCTGGGTACGCCGGCAGATCCTCGGTCCAGGCAACCGAATCGCCAGCGCGAAAAGTGGTGGGGGCAGTCATGGCCGCGATGGTGGCGGCTGGGGGGCGAAATAAGTACCGAAAGAGTTTCGCGTCAGCGCAAGCGCCTCAACTGCTGCGCGCGGCGCACGCTGACGCCGAGCTTGGTGGCCAGCGTGGCGCTGTCGAGATCGGCGTCGAGCTGGGCCAGCATTTCGAGCTTGGCGCGCTTGCGGTTCGGCGCGGGCACGTAAAACTCGGTGCAGGCGAAGCGCAGGCTGGCGAGGATGGCGAAGCGGGACCAGACTTCGTCGGACACGTCCGGCATTTCGCGCCGGGCCATCTCCAGCAGGGATTGCAGGGTGTCGCGGTCAGCCATAACGGGACTGCCGGCGGGCGCGGATGAGTGCTGACAGGTGCGCTTGCGCGCCGCTGGGCAGTTCGAAGGGCGGCGGCGCCGTCTCGCCAACGCCGACTTTTGCC
>DDWF01000217.1 GCA_002345845.1 Betaproteobacteria bacterium UBA2293
AGCGCTTGATGGTGCCGCCCTTGCCCGCCGCATCGCGGCCTTCGAAGAGGATCACCACCTTCTGCCCGGTTTCCTTGACCCAGGCCTGCAGTTTCAACAGTTCGACCTGCAGGCGGTACTTCTGCCGTTCGTAATTGCGCCGTTGCATCAGGTTGCGGTAGGGGTAGCCGCCGTCGCGCCAGTCCTTGGCCAGTTCCTCGTCCGGGTTGATGGCGACGCTATCGACCGCGACGCGCTGCTGGCGCAGCAGGCCCTTGAGCAGGGCGACCGACTCTTCCGCCGGGACGCCGGCCAGCACGTCCTGCAGGGCGCCGAGTTTGGTCGTCCGGGCGCCCTCGGTGGCGGCGCTGACGGCAAAGTTTTCGATGCCGGGGGCGCTCAGCAGCGGTGGCACGTCACCGCTGCTGACTTGGCGGCGGCGCGGCGCGCGCGGCTTGGCGGGCGTGCTGGCGACGCTGGGCTTGCCGGTCGCGCTGGCGGCCTTTCGCGGGGTGTCAGTTTTTTTTCGGGTGACCATGTTTTTCTCCGGATGGGCTACGGCTTGCTTTCAATTTGCGGAATACCGGGCCCCATGTAGGGTGCCCAGCCTCCGCCGGTGTCAGGTCGAAATTATTGTCGGCATCCATGGCTTTGCCAAATTCTTCACGGCATTGGCGCGAACGACCACCGACACAGTGCATGAAAGCCAGGTACTTGTGCGCTTGGCTTCTATTCTGCCCATCTGGAAGGCCGAGCGTCAGGGCGGACTGAAACTGGCGGGCGGCCAATTTATAGCTGCCGTTCTCGTAACTGGAAATGCCGGCCGCTAGCGCCAGTTGTGCCTTGCTGGGAGCTGCCGGTGGCGCCGGGGATTCGGCTGGCGTGTCAGCGCTGTCCGCGGGCGGGGGGGGCGCTGTAACCGGAAGCTGAGTACAGGCCGAACAAATCAAGGCCAGGGCGAGTTGGCAGAACAGGTGGCGCAGCCTATGGCTTGAAGTCATTGCAAAAGGGTTCAAGTTCCGTGTCATTCGAATTTGTGTTTGATGCGTAGCGTGCTGCTGGCGGCTATGTCCACCTGGCGTCGGTGCGGGGTGAAACTGCCGTTGCGAATTTCAATCTTGTACTTGCCAGGCGGTAAGCGAAGTTCATTGAGTGGTGGCGATACCCCGTGCATTTTGCCATTCACGTGAATTTCGCCCCAGGGAGCGATGGCCAGGCGGACGGTCCCGCTCGCCGGTGGCGGAAGCGGATCTTCATTGGTCGTCATGGCGACAGGTTTTGCAGGCACTGCAGGCGTTGCGCTTACTGGCGCTCCCGTCGTCTGGAGGGGCGGCGAGATGGCCGGCGGGGCGGCAATGTCGGCAACGGGGAGTGCACTGTCGACGCTCCGCGAAGGTGGCGCTGCGGGCGCCGGCTGGTCAGAAAAATACAATACGGACCCCAGGGCGGCACCGGCAACGACAAGCGTTGGCAAGCCAAGGCGGAGGAAACGGGAAAAACCACCGGCGGCTTCCCGAGCCTTGCTGGCCGACGTGGCGAGGACACCGTCCTTGCCTGTGGCTGTCGCCGATGGGGCATTGACCCCCCGATCCTTCTGCGCCGAGCGCACGACATGTCGTTCCCGGCGCAAAGCTTTCGCCATCTGGGTGGCATTCTGATAACGCTTGTCCGGATTCTTGGCCAGGGCACGGGCAACGATGCGGTCGAAGCCATGCGGTATCTGTGCATTGAAGCTGGAGGGCAGGGGCGGAGCGCTATTGAGCACCTGATACAAAATGGCGTTCAGGTTGTCGCCGCTGAACGCGGGCCGTCCGGTCAGCATTTCGTAAAGGACGGCGCCCAGCGAAAATATATCGGAACGACCATCCGCGCGCAGGCCGTTGATTTGTTCCGGGGACATGTACTTCGGCGAGCCAAAGGCCATGCCGTCCACTGTCTGCGCCCCGGTCGGAATCGTGGCCACGCCGAAATCGGCGATTTTTACCCGACCATCATCAAAAACCATGATGTTGGCCGGTTTGATGTCGCGATGGACAACGTCGTTGGCGTGGGCAAAAGCAAGTCCGTCAGCGATTCTGGCGGCAATTTCGGCGCAACGTTCAGGAGGCAGGGCGACACCGGCCTCGAGAATCTCCTGCAGGGTGCGTCCGTTGAGAAACTCCATGGCGATGTAGGCGAGATCCTCGGTACGGCCAGCGTCATGAATGGTGACGATGTTGGGGTGACTGAGGCGGCCGGCCGATTTCGCTTCACAGTAGAAGCGCTCTTCGAAGGCTTTTGTCTCTTCCGGGGACAGGCCGGCACAGCCGATCGTCTTGATCGCCACGGTCCGGTCGATCAATGGATCGTGGGCGCGATATACCGTTCCCATGGCGCCCTTGCCTAGGATTCCGGTGATCTTGAAACGGCCAAGTTGGGCGATGGACATGATATGGGGCGTGCGGATTCAAGGTGCAGCAGGGGCTATGCGCACTGCCGCGGTCGATGGTGGATTCTCTGGCATTGGCTGTCAAGGAATTGCGAAGACAATGTTATAGACTATGACGATCAGTAATCATTGGCCCAACGGCAAAGTATTTTGAGAAAAATGACCTTTCGCTTGGAAATGACTTGCTTGTCGGATAAAGGCAAGGTTCGTACGCAAAACGAGGATGCAGTGGGTGCTGATCAGGAGTTCGGTATCGCTGTTGTGGCGGACGGAATTGGTGGGCACCGTTCCGGCGAGGTTGCCAGTCGCATGGCCGTCGATATCGTGCTCACGCGCTTGCAGACGCGGATGCAGAAATTTCTGGCCGGGACGGAGCAACCGATGCCGCTGCAATTTGCCGAGCAGATCGTCGCTGAAGCGAATCTTGAGATTCGCGCTGCTGCAGCCCGACGGGCTGAACGTCAGGGGATGGGAACAACCCTCGCCCTGGCGCTTTTCCATGGTCAGCGGGTCGCCCTCCTGCATGTCGGCGATTCACGCATCTACCGTCTGCGTGGGGGCTGCCTGCAGGCGCTGACACGCGATGACTCGCTGCTGAGTGACCAGGTGGAACGCGGGCTGATTGCTGCCGAAGATAGCCGGCGATCGCATAATCGCCATCTCGTTACCCAGGCGCTGGGCGCTGCCGATGCGCTTTCCGTTCATCTGAACGAGGAGAGTGTGCGCCCGGGCGACGTCTTCCTGCTGTGTACGGATGGTCTCAGCGATCTGGTCGAAACGACCGATATCGAGCTCGTCGTCGATGCGTTGAAGACCAACCTGCAGCTGGCAGCCTCTCAGCTCGTGCAGCTGGCTTGTGACAATGGCGGCTATGACAATGTCTCCGTCGTGCTGGTGCGCGTGCATGAGTCGGCCGATGTGGGCAAGGGCTGGTTTGCCCGCCTGCTGGCGCGACTGACTGGAGGGAAGTGATCGTGGCCAAGTTGGTACTGACAAACGACGGGAAGGTTCTCGACCAGCACTTCCTGGACAAGGACAGCATCACGGTCGGTAGTCACCAGGATAACGATGTCGTGGTGCCGGACGCAGCGCTGAGCCAGGAACATCTGCGCATCATCAGCATCGGCGAAGACCATATTGCCGAGAATCTGCACGGCGATGGTGGCACGCTCATCAACGGCCAGTCGCTCAGCAGACAGATCCTGCAAAACCGCGATGTGATCACCTTAGGGGCGCATCAACTGACCTATGTGAATACGCGGATGGCGGCCGATATCGATCTCGAGCGCACCATGCTGATTCAAGTCATTCCGCGTGAGCAGGGGGCTGCTGAAGGTGCGCCGCTTTTCGCCGTTCCCGCCATGCAGCCCCCCAAGGTACGTCTGGCCGAGGGCTACGTCACGATCGAGGCCTGCGAAAGTGGACGCAATCAGGTGGGCGAACGCATTTTCCTGGAGCGCGTGGTCACCACTTTCGGCACGCCTGGTGAGCAATTGGTCCTGTTCACGCGGCGTCCGCAGGGCTATTTCCTCTATCACGTCGAGGGGCGGAAGCAGCCCCACGTCAATGGCCAGCCGCTGGTTGCCAACGCCGCTCCCCTGCGGAATGGTGACCGGATCGTGGCGGCCGGATACCAATTCACCTTCAGCAGCAAATAGTCTTAGCGGAGGCGGTGCGGCGGTTGCACAATTTGCTGCTTGCCGCCGCCTTATTTCGCCATTTTTTCGTCGAGCATTTCGACGGGGATCATCGCCCGTAACACGGTCTGCGTTTCGCCGCGGCGGACACGGTTGGACAGCCACCACAGGGCGCCCTTCTTGATGCTCCATTCGGCCTCGTGACCAGCCAGCAGCAGGGCCGCCAGACGGCCGAGCGAGGGCTGGTGGCCGACGATGAGCACGGCGCCGGAAGCCTGGGGCCAGCCGGAGGCGGCGATCAGTTCGGAGACGCAGGCCTCGGGGCCAATCTTGCGATGGGTTTCGAAGGGCAGTTTTAGTGCCTGGGCCGTCTGCTGGGTGCGGATCGCCGGGCTGACGACGATGCGCAGATCCTTTGGCTGATGCTGGCGAATCCAGTCCGCCATGACTTTTGCCTGGCGCTCGCCGCGCTCGGTCAGGCGGCGCTTCAGGTCGTCATCGCCGTCTTCGGCTTCGGCGTGACGCCACAACAGCAAATCCATGTTTTTGTCTCCGGGAAAGTCCGGCATTGTGCATTCCCCATGTTACGACCGTGTGGCAGCAGTATAGGACGCCTGGCCGGGGGCGAGCACTGGCGCAAGCGCTTGATTCGTCAGCATCAGGGTTTTCCCGCGAGCTATTGCCAAGTGCCGCGAATCGCCGAATACTCGACGGACGGCCAACCGCTGCCGTCGGTTCGTGCCGGCTGAATGAAGACAACGACAACAACCAGAGGAGATAGACATGAGCCTTTCCGCCAAGGTGCAGACGCACCAGCTGTCCACCCATGCTGTCCTGTGTGCTTCCGGTTTCAACCAGGTCAGCGGCGATTCCTCGGCCATCGAGGCGATGACCGATTTTTCCCGTGTACCGGCGGTCACCATTGTCGCCAGTGCCTCGCTCGGCGAGGCCAACGCCCGCATGATCTCGCGCGGCGTTCGTTTGCTGATGGTCACCGGCCACGACGAACAGGTGCTCGGCCTGATCACCGCCCGTGACATCCTCGGCGAGAAGCCGCTGCAACTGTTGCAGGCGCGTGGTGGTCGGCGTGAGGATCTGGCCGTCGCCGACCTGATGGTGAAGATCGGCGCCATCGATACCCTGTATCTGTCCGAGGTCATGAATGCCCGCGTCAGCGATATCTTCAATGCGTTGAAGGAACTCGGTCGCCAGCATATTCTGGTCGAGGACGTCGATCAGGCCAGCGGTCGGCCGCGTGTCCGCGGCATCTTCTCGGCTACCCAGATCGGCCGCCAGCTCGGGGTGCCGGTGCTCGGCTTCGACCTGCCGAAGACTTTCGCCGAAATCGAAGCGGCGCTCGCCCACTAACCATAGAAAGACGTTTGATGCCCGCCATGCAATCCCATTCCGACGCCGGCAAAGTCGTTTCCGCCCGCGATGCCGTCCGTTTGATCAAGGACGGCGACACCGTCGCCACCGGCGGCTTCGTCGGCATCGGTTTCGCCGAGAACATTGCCGTCGCCCTCGAACAGCGTTTCCTTGAGGCGGCGGCCGGCGATGTGCATGGCCTCGGCAGTCCGCGCAACCTGACGCTGGTCTATGCCGCCGGCCAGGGTGACGGCAAGGAGCGCGGTCTCAACCACCTCGGCCATGATGGTCTGGTCGGCAGGGTCATCGGCGGCCACTGGGGCCTGGTGCCGAAGCTGCAGCAACTGGCGGTGGCCAATCGCATCGAGGCCTACAACCTGCCGCAGGGGGTGATTGCCCACCTCTTTCGCGACATCGCCGCCGGCAAGCCGGGTACCATCACCCGCGTTGGCTTGGGTACCTTCGTCGATCCGCGTTTCGGCGGTGGCAAGCTGAATGACATGACCACCCGCGATGTCGTCCGCCTGATGGACATCGACGGCGAGGAGTACCTGTTCTACAAGGCCTTCCCCATTCACGTCGGCATCATCCGCGGCACCACCGCCGATCCCGACGGCAACATCACCATGGAGAAGGAAGCGCTGACGCTGGAGGCGCAGGCTATCGCCATGGCGGCGCGAAATTCGGGCGGTATCGTCATCGCCCAGGTTGAGCGCATCGCCGAGCGCGGCACGCTCAACCCGCGGCAGGTGAAGATTCCCGGCATCCTGGTCGATTGCGTGGTCGTCGCCGAAAAGCCGGAATACCACATGCAGACCTTCATCGAGCAGTACAGCCCGGCCTTCGCCGGCGAGATCAAGGTGCCGATGTCGGCGATCGCCCCGATGGCGATGAGCGAGCGCAAGATCATCGCCCGCCGGGCGGCGCTCGAATTGCGTGCCAACGCCGTGGTCAACCTCGGCATCGGCATGCCGGAAGGTGTTGCCAACGTCGCCGCCGAGGAACACATCATCGACCTGCTGACGCTGACCGCCGAACCCGGCGTGATCGGCGGCATTCCGGCTGGCGGCCTGAATTTCGGCGCCGCCACCAATACCCAGGCAATCATCGACCAGCCCAGCCAGTTCGATTTCTACGACGGCGGCGGGCTCGACATCGCCTTCCTCGGCCTGGCCCAGGCCGACCGCCAGGGCAATCTCAACGTCTCCAAGTTCGGCCCGCGCCTGGCTGGCGCCGGCGGTTTCATCAACATTTCGCAGAACGCCAAGAAAGTCGTCTTCGTCGGCACCTTCACCGCCGGCAACCTGGAGGTCGCGATCGGCGACGGCCAGCTGCGTATCCTCGAGGACGGCGGCGCCACCAAGTTCGTCGACGAAGTCGAGCACCGCACCTTCAGCGGCCCGCAGGCCGCCAAGTGGGGGAAGGATGTGGTCTACATCACCGAGCGCTGCGTCTTCCAGCTGACCGCCGACGGCCTTGAACTGACCGAGATCGCACCCGGCGTGGACCTGCAGCGCGACATCCTCGACAAGATGGATTTCCGGCCGCTGCTGCGCGGCGAACCGAAGCTGATGGACGCCCGCATCTTCACCGAAGCGCCGATGAACATCCGCCCGGAAATGCTCGAACGGCCGCTCAGCGAACGTCTTTCCTTCGATGCCGGGCAAAACCTGTTCTTCGTCGATTTCGCCGGCCTCTCCGTGCGCAGCGAAAGCGACATTGCGCGCATCCGCGCCGCCGTCGACGAGCGCCTGGCACCGCTCGGCCACAAGGTCTACGCGATCGTCAATTACGACCGCTTCAACATCGTCCCGGAACTGGCCGACGCCTATGCGGCGATGGTCCGCGACATTGTCGAGGCCTATTATCACGACGTTACCCGCTACACCTCGAGTGCCTTCCTGCGGGTCAAGCTCGGCCAGGCCTTCGCTGGCCGGCAACTGGCGGGCCAGCTCTACGCCAGCGCCGAGGAAGCACACGGCGGGCTGAGCGGCGCTCGCCCCGTTCGTTGAGGCGCCGGGGGCGCTCAAGTCCCGGCAAGACCTTATAATTCCCGCCATCAACCCCCATACGGAGCAACACATGGCACGTACCGTCAATTGCATCAAGCTCGGCCGTGAGGCCGAAGGTCTCGACTTTCCTCCTTATCCGGGCGCCCTGGGTCAGCGTATTTACGAGAGCGTCTCGAAGGAAGCCTGGCAGCAGTGGATCAAGATGCAGACCATGATCATCAACGAGAACCGGCTCAATCTGGTCGATGCGCGGCATCGCAAGTATCTGTCCGAACAGGTCGAAAAGCATTTCTTCGGCGACGGTGCCGACCAGATCCAGGGTTACGTGCCGCCCAAGGCCTAAGCCGCTGGATTGACGGCGCCGCTTGTCGGCGCCGGTTTGGGAGCCGCCAGCGCCGGGAAAGTGCGGCGGGCCTCGACAATGGTTTCAAGGGCTTCCGGAAAGGCGAAGGCCTCGATTTCGCCGACCAGTCTGTCGCCAACCGGGCCGAGGGCGGCGCGCAGTTTTCCGGCATGTTCGGTACCTCGCCGATAGGCTTCGAGGTCGGCCATCCTGAGCAGTTCTTCGAGTTCGCTGAGGAGTTGGCGCAGCAACGGCCAGTCGATGTCGGTCGCTGACTGTTCGGACTTGGGCAAGGCTTCGGCCAAGCCCTCAAGCAGCGCCAGCAGGTGCTGCTCGACGTCGCCGAGCGCCGGTTCCAGCTGGTCTTCCGGCTGCCCTTCCTTGATTGCCGCTTCCAGTTGGGCGGCACATTGCCGCAGCTTGCCGGCACCGATGTTGCCGGCAACGCCTTTCAGCGAATGGGCAACGATCCGGGCATTTTCCCGGTCGCCGGTGGCCAGTGCGCCGCGTACCTTGCCGATGTCACTGCCATGCAGTTCGCCGAACAGCGACAACAGGTGCAGGTACTGGCCGACTTTATTGCGGACAATGTGCAGGCCGGCGTCGACATCGATGTCCGGCAGCCGGCGCAGGGCAGCGAGCACCTGCTCATCGTCAGCCGGTGCTGGCGCCGGCGGCGGCAACCATTTGAGCAGGGTGGCGTAGAGCAACCGGGGTTCCACTGGTTTGGCGACGAAATCGTTCATGCCGGCGGCCGTGCATTCACGGCGATCCTCGGCGAGGACGCTGGCGGTCATCGCCAGGATGGGCATCTGCGCCCGGCCGGGTAGCTGGCGGATGGCGCGGGTGGCCTCAAGTCCGTCCATTTCCGGCATCTGAATGTCCATCAGCAGCAGGTCGTAATCGCTCTGGTTGGCCATGTCGACAGCTTGCCGCCCGTTGTCGGCAATATCGACGATCAGGCCGATCTCCTCCAGCAATTCGGCGGCAACTTCCTGATTGACCGCATTGTCCTCGACCAACAAGACCTTGCGGCCGCGCTGCTGACGGCGCAGTTGATCAAGGGCGAACTCGCCAGCCGCTGGCTGGTCGTCGGCCACATTGCTCGTGCCGCGCTGCAGGCGGGCGGTGAACCAGAAGCAGCTGCCGATACCAGGCTCACTGTCGACACCGGTTTCGCCACCCATCAGTCCAGCCAGGCGGCGGGTGATGGCCAGCCCGAGGCCGGTTCCCCCATAGCGGCGGGTGGTGGACGGGTCGGCCTGCTCGAACGCCTTGAACAACTGGGGGATGGTCTCGCGGGCGATGCCGATGCCGGTATCGCGGACGGCGAAGCGGACCAGCAGGTCGTCGTTCTCTTCCGTCAGCAGCTCGGCGCTCATCTGGATGTAGCCGTGATCGGTGAATTTCACGGCGTTGCTGGCGTAGTTGAGCAGCGCCTGGCGCAGCCGGGTCGGGTCGCCGTGCAACGAGGCGGGCACATTGCCGGGCGCGACATCGACGCGCAATCCCTTGGCGACCGCCGGCTCGTTGATCAGGCCGGCAACATGGTCGAGGACGTCGGCGAGGCGGAAATCGGTGTGCTCGATCTGCAGGCGCCCGGCCTCGATCTTCGACAGGTCGAGAATGTCGTTGAGGACGGACATCAGATGCTGGGCGGCGGCGTTGACCTTGCCCAGGCGGACGGCCTGCTGCGGCGTCGGATTTTCCCGGGCGAGCAGGTGGGTGATGCCGAGGATGGCATTCATCGGCGTCCGGATCTCGTGACTCATATTGGCCAGGAAGGCACTCTTCGCCTGATTGGCCGCCTCGGCCTGGGCCATGGCCAGATGCAGCTCGGTCGTGCGCTGGCGCACCTGGGCTTCAAGGCTGAGACGTTGGTTGTCGACTTCGGCCCGCAGGCGCTTCTGCTCGGTGATGTCCTGCTTGACGGCGGCGAAGTGGCTGATTTCGCCGTCCTCGCGACGCACCGGGGCGACGATGGCGAGTTCCGTGTATGCGCTGCCGTCCTTGCGCCGGTTCTCGAATTCGCCCTTCCAGGTCTCACCGCGGTCCAGCGTCAGCCACAACTCGTGGTAAACAGCTGCTTTCGTATTACCTGATTGCAGCATGCGTGGATTCTGGCCGATGACCTCGCTCTGCGCGTAACCGGTCGCCTGCTCGAAGGCTGAATTGACGTACTCGATGTTGCCGGCCAGATCGGTGATGACAATGCTCGCCGGGCTTTGCTCGACGACCTGCGACAGCTTGCGCAGTTGCGCCTCGGCCGACTTGCGGGCGCTGATGTCGTGGACGATGGCGAACAGCAGCTCGCGCTCGTCGATGCGGATCGGCCCCCAGAACGCCTCGATCTCCCGTTCGCGGCCGTCGGCCAGGCGCTGGCGGCTGAACAGCCGGCCGATGTCGCCATTGTTCGCCGTTTCCTTCGCCGGCGGCGCGGCCAGATCGCGCAGGGTCATCGCACACAGGGTCGCGGCCGGCCAGCCGTAGAAACTGCAGGCCGCCGGGTTGACCTCGAGTACTTTGGTGTCGACGGGATCGATGATCAGCATCGGCGTGTGCTGGTTGTCGAACAGTGCGCGGTAACGGGCCTCGCTATGCACCAGCGCCTGGCGGCCGCTCGCCACTGCCTGCGTCTTTTCGGCGACGCGGCGGCGGAGCAGGGTGTTGCCAGCCAGGGCCAGGAGCAGCAACAGTCCCAGAGCACCGACGGCCAGCCACACCTCGCGCGGTACCACGCTCGGCGCCGGGACGGCTATCCAGCGGCCGACGATGCGGAAATAGGGGGAGTCGGCCGCTGCCTGCCAGCGTTCGAGATAGCGGTTGATGGTGTCCTGCACCTCCCGATTGCTCCCCTGGCGCGTTGCGTAATACAGCCGCGCTGGCTGGAACATCAACGTCGATTGGAGGAGCCGGTAAGTCGCCGCATTCGTGTCACCGTAGAAACGATTGGCCACGGCACCATCGACCGTACCGGCGGCCACCTGTTCAAACGCTGCCTGCAGCGAAGCCACCGGCACCAGTTCGGTGTGGATGCCGAAGCCGGTCAGCAGTTCGCCCAGGTAGGCCTGCTGGATCGAGCCCTCAAGCACTGCCAGGCGTTTGCCGGCGAGGTCGGTGTAGGAGACGATCGGCGCTTCCCGGCGGTTGTAGATGCTCGACCAGTCGTGCAGCGCCGGCGTCTTGTGGAAGGCGAGCGTCCGCGCCCGCTCGTCGCTATAGGCGACATCCGGCAGCAGGTCGATGCTGCCCTCGCCGAGGGCGCTCAGGCACTCCTGCCAGCGGCAGGGGACGGCAACCAGCGTCCAGCCCTCCTGACGGGCGATTTCGCCGAGCAATTCGCCGAGTATGCCGCTTGGCTGACCGGTCGGATCGAGCATCAGCTTGGGCGGATTTTCATAGATGCCGACGCGCAATTCACGGGATTCGCCGCGTGCCGGCTGAGCGCCGAGGCTGACAAGGATCAGCAGGCAGCCGGCGAGAATTCGGGTCAGGGCGAAGCGTGAGGCAGTCA
This sequence comes from Betaproteobacteria bacterium UBA2293, assembly GCA_002345845.1. The sequence continues at coordinate 11,282 of DDWF01000217.1, forward strand.
TCGGGATGATGCCGGCTGGTGGGCGGCAGAGAGCGCGGACAGCCGAATATTGTAGGCGAAGCCGTCGGCGACAAACGGACAAAAAAATGCCCGGCAATGCCGGGCCAGGGGAGAGAGTCCTGATCGTGCTGTCAGGTGGTCAACTGCATTGGCAAACGCCGGCCCAAAAAGTAACGGCGGCCCGACGGATGCGCTGCGCATCAGTCTAGGCCGCCGTTGTGACAGCAGGATGACGGCTGGCGTGCCGCGATCGTTGTTTCAGTCGATGCGGCGGACGCCTTCGGCGGTGCCGAGCAGCAACACGTTGGCTGGGCGCACGGCGAACAGACCGTTGGTGACGACGCCGACGATCTGGTTGATCTGCGCCTCCAGGTTCTTGGGATCACTGATCGACAGACCGTGCACATCGATGATGATGTTGCCGTTGTCGGTAACGAAACCCTCGCGCAACACCGGCTTGCCACCCAGGCGGGTCAGTTCGCGGGCAACCTGGGCGCGGGCCATGGGAATCACCTCGACCGGCAGCGGAAACTTGCCCATGGTATCGACCAGCTTCGAGGCATCGCAGATGCAGACGAAGGTCTTGGCCACGGCGGCCACGATCTTCTCGCGCGTCAACGCGCCGCCGCCGCCCTTGATCATGTTCAGGCCGCCATCGATTTCGTCGGCGCCATCGACATAGACGGGGATGTCGTCGACCTCGTTGAGATCGAGCACGCGGATGCCATGTCCCTCAAGACGCTTGCGCGTTGCCTCGGAGCTGGCGACAGCGCTCGGATAGCGCTCCTTCAGCGCAGCCAGGGCATCGATGAAGAAATTGGCCGTCGAGCCGGTGCCGACGCCGATGATGCTGCCGGCCGGCGCATTTGCCGCCACGTAATCGGCGGCGGCCTGGGCCACGGCCTGCTTGAGTTCGTCCTGGGTCATGCCTGCTTCTCCTGGTCAGTCGTGATTGGCCGCCATTTTACCTGTCAAAAAAGTTTAACTTTCAGATCCTTCCGAAAGCACTAAACTAGATATGCTGTTTTTTAAAGGGAGAACACGATGACCGAAGAAAAGAACAACGCTCAGGAAGCAAGCAGCGCCAAAGCTGCCCCCACTCCAGCCACTCAGGCTGCCGTGGCGAAACCCGCAGCGGCTGTAGCGACGAAGAAGCCTGCTGCCAAACCGGCTGCCAAGCCAGCCGCCAAACCGACGGCCAGAGCGAGCACGAAACCCGCTGCCAAGCCGGCAGTCGCCAAGCCAGCCGCCGCCGCGGCCGCGGCCAAGCCCCCGGTCGCCCGCAAGCGCTCGGCCGTCGACGAAACCGTCGACAAGCATCAGAAGGAACTGGCCGATGCGCTGGTGCAGGCGCAGGCGATCAAGTACGACAAGAGCAAGCACATCAAGCCGGCGGCCAAAGCTGCCAAGCCGGTGAAGGCCGAGAAACCGGCCAAAGCGGAAAAACCAGTCAAGGCAAAGAAGCCGAAGCTGGTGCGCGACAGCTTCGCCATGCCGGAAGGCGAGTACGCCCTGATCGGCGAACTCAAGAAGCGCCTGGCCGGCGAATACAAGAAGTCGGAACTGCTACGGGCTGGCGTCATCGTCCTGGCGGCGCTCAACGATACTGAGCTGAAGGCGGTCATGAGCCACATCGAGCGCATCAAGACCGGACGGCCGAGCAAGAAGTAAGCGTTACTCAGACCGGCGCGCTGCGCAAAGCTACAGGAGAGAAAAAAGGCCAGCAGTACGCTGGCCTTCTTCTGGATCAGCCCGGCTGCGGGGCTGGTACTTCCCCGCTAGGCACTGCCCGGGGCAAGCTGGAGCGCCACCAGGGTGCGCTCCGAGACGATCAGGCGCTTGCGGATACCGGCGCCGATCTTGCGTTCCACTTCCCACATCGCCAATCCCTTGACGACGGCGACTTGTTGAATTGCGGTCACGACATCACCCAGCTTGGTGCAGAGGTAATCGGCGCCACGTTCGATTGAAGACTTCACTTTCATTCGGCCAAATCTCCCTTGTGGTTGAAACGAAGTTCCATCCTACCGGTCTGGAGCGGCTCTGAAAACTGTATATCCGGAACGGCTTGTTCGATTAAAGCGAACAGTGGCCCAATGCCCCGCCAGGCGGGGCATTGCCTCGGGAAGCCGCTTACTGAGCGGCTTCCAGGCGTAGGTAGGCGCGGTTCACGTTGCCCCGGTGTAGCTCGTCGAAGTTGCGCAAGTGCTTGAAAGCGGGGGCTTCCTTCATGGCGCCGACGGCCGTGTCGACGCCGGCCATGTCTTCGGCGAATTTCTTCGTGCCGGCGACAACGAAGGCCAGGTAGTCGCCCGTCTCGCGCTGCGCCTGGGCAACATCGCAAACCCGGCCGTGGCCCGGCACGATGCGCAGCGGGTGCAGGGCGACGGCCTCTTTGAAGGCATGCAGCCAGGTTTCGGCATTGCTCTCGGGGAGGATGCCGAGCAGGCGGTCTACATAGATGTGGTCGCCGGAGAAGAGGATTTTTTCCTTGGGCAGCCAGACCACGGCGTCACCAGCAAAGTGGGCATCGGCGAAGTAGTGCAGTTCCAGCATCCGACCGCCCAGCGTCAGCGTCTGCCTGTCGCCGGCCAGCGGTTTGGCGGCAGGAGTCGGGACGGTGCCTTTCATCTGCTCCTTGAGTTCCGGCAGCAGCGATTCGACCTGCCCCTTGCCCAGACGGGCCTGTGTCGTTGCCGTGCGCTGCAGGGCGATGATCTGTGCCCCCTGCGCAGCGAAGTAGCCATTACCCAGCCAGCGGTGGTCCTGGACGCCGGTGTTGATCACCCACTTGACCGGTTTGCCGGTCAGCTTGCGGGCTTCGCTTTCCAGCAGTTTGGCGGCGACGGTCGAGGCGCCGGAATCGATCAGGATGGTGCCGTCCGGCGTATCAATGACGCCATAGTTGGCATTCAGGCCGAAGTTTTCATGTAGTCGACCACCGGTCTGACCGATCAGCGCGAAGACGCCATTGCCCAGGGATTCAACCGTCAGTAGCGCGTCAGCGCGCACCGACTGGGTGAACATCAACAGGGCGCCCGTCAGCGCCAGCAGGGTTTTTTTCATTGTCTCTCTCCTCGGTTGGGGTGGTTTCATTGGCTTATAACCAAGTGCTTATTTTAGCCCGCATCGGGGATGCCGCCGGCGTGCACCACCTTGCCGTCCACCACCACGCGTCACTGTCCGATCTTTGACATTTCCTCTACCTTGCTCAGAGTGATCGCGCCGCCATTTTTTGGCAGCGACTTGCTCGATCAGCCTCACCTCAGGACAGGCGATGAGGGCTGTCGGGTGCGGTTTGTACGTCGGAAGTGTTCATGCTTCCGCGGCGAATTTGCCGATCTTGTACTGCGGCAACAATTCGTCGGCAGCGGACGAATGCGGCCGGCCCTTGGTCTTGGTGTCGTAGGCTGCCGTGGCCTCCCGGCCGCACCAGGGGTTAATCAGGGCGGGGCGCGAAGGATGGTCGGGCAGGTAGGTCGTCAGGTCATAGACGTCACCGCGGATGGCCATCCAGCAATCCTCGGGCGTCGCGTGTCTGGCGAGTTCGCCCAGGGTGTAGCGCTTTTCGCTGACGATGGCCGGCGCTGGCGGTGCTGCTGGCTGCCGTAACGCAGCCGCCCCGATGGCCGCCAACAGCAGCCAGAAGACCAGGGTCGAGGCGATAAAGAGGCGGCGCATCAGCGGAACTCGAAATTTTCGAAATGGATATGGCGGGGCGTGATTCCTCTCGCCTTGAGCCATTTCCGTAGACTCGTCACCAGCCCCGGTGGGCCACACAGATAGCACTCATGCCTTGCCAGATCGCTTCCTGGCGGGGCGATGATATCCAGATCGGGAAGCGCGCTGCCGGTCACCACGGGGTGCAGGGAAAATTGCGGGTCTTTGGCGGCCAGACGCTGCAGTTCCTGGAGAAAGGCGGCGTCGGCATCGCTCCGGTAGAAGTAGAAAAGCTGCGTCGGCAGGCTCAGCGGCGCTGCGCGCAGGCGGGCGAGAAATGGCGTGATGCCGATGCCGCCGGCGATCCACAGTTGTGGTGCCGTGCTTTGCTCGGCCAGGAAGCAGCCAAAGCCGCCTTGCACGCGCGCCATGACACCCGGCGTGATCGACTGGATCCGGCGCGTGCAGTCGCCGAGCGCTTTCACCCCCAGGCGCAGGTCACCGTCAGGGCCGGCAGCGCTGATGGTGAACGGATGGTATTCGCCACAGCCGTGAAAGCCCGGGCCGTTGAAAAAGGCGACCAGAACGAACTGCCCGGGTCTTGCCGAAAACGGCTCGGCCAGCGGCTGTAGCGATATCTCGACCAGGTTGTCGGCCACCGCTCTGGCGCTGCGCACGACATAGGGGTGGGCGCCGATGCCGAAATCGGCACGCAGGCTGCGCCAGCCGAGAAAGATGGTGGTCAACAGCAAAAACAGCCAGGTCGGCTGGGCGATGCCGAGCATGAGCAGGTGCCAGAGGCCGATCAGTACGGCCAAGCCCAGTCCCATGTGCAGCCAGCGCCAAGTGCGATAGGCAATGCGCCGGTCGAAGGTTGTGGCCAGGCCGCCCATCAGTAGCAGCAGGGAGAGCCAGCCAAGCCACACCGGCCAGCCCTGGTCCACTGGCGACAGGGTTTGCCATGCTTGTTGCGCACGCTCCGGCAGGGCATCGGCGGCCAGCAGCAGCGGATGGGCAAGTAATAGGAGGTAGGCGGCCATGCCCGCCCAGTGGTGCCAGCGATACATTCGCTCCAGGCCGCCCAGGCACTCGGCGAGCCGCGGCTCACGCAGCATCAGCAGCAGGCTTGCCAGCAGCAGGCCGCAGCCGCTCCAGCCGGCGATGATGCCGAGGCTGCGGGCCGGCGTCAGGCCTTCGGGTAGCGCCCAGTAGACCGGGGCGCTTGCCGCGGCCAGAACCAGCAGGGGGATCGAAACCTGGCGCAGGATGGGCATGGACGGTGGCGGTGGCGAATTAGCGGCCGGCACTATCCGGCAGCAAGTGGGCGCAAATGTCCCGGCCGCTGCCCGGCAAGGCCTTTCCCTGCTGCCGGGCACGCTCTTCCATCAATTGGTGGTGGCGGCGCTGATAGGCCTGGCATTCCGCCAGCGTGGCAAAGCTGCGCACCTGGCGCTGATGTTCGATGCGTTCTTCGGGACTCATCAATTGCCAGCCCCGGGTGTTCGCTTCGCTGGCCCGCCATGGACCGCTGGCCAGCACCGTTCCGCTGGCCAGCAAACTGCCGAGGAGGATGGCTTGGGCGAGCGTGGATGCCTTGTTGATGATGTCCATGGTCGTCTCCGGTTCCGGGGATGTGAAACGGGTGCTGTCACTTCGTCAGCAGCAGCGTCTTCGCTGATGGATTCAGCATACGCCACTTCCTGGGCGTGGCGTTCCGGTAGACGCGAGCGTCGGGAAATCGATGCTTCCACCGCCCGGCAAGGCGCGCATTGTGGAAAAATGGCGACTCGCCGATCAAGAAGAAAACGCTGATGTACCTTTCCGACAAGTCATTCACGCCTGCGGCCCTGCCGCATTCGCCGCAACCGGGCGTATTGCCCTGGCGGCGTCGACCGGCGACCTGGATTGCCGTCTGGGCTTTGTACAGCCTGCTGGCGCTTGGCTATTTTGCCTACCGCGATGCCTGGCTGGGCAGCATCTGCATCGGGCCACAATGATCGGTACGCCGTTCCGCGAGGAAGCCGCCTTCGACGCCTTGCTCCGCCCCTACCGGGAGCGGGCCGATCGCATCATGGTTGGCATGAACTTGTTCCTGCTGGGCGTCTGTCTCGCTGTCGCGCCCTTGCGCGCGACTTATGTCGAGGTCCTGCTGATCGGCCTGCCCACCCTTCTGCTGTCGTCGTGGCTGGCCCGCCAGCATGCCGGCGAACTGCTCACACGCTTGTTCATGGCTTGCGGTTTCATGGTGTTTACCGGCCTGCTGATCCATCAGACCGGCGGCGATATCGAGGCCCATTTCGCCGCCTTCGGCCTGGTCGGCGTGCTGCTCTATTACCGGGACTGGCGCACCATCGTCGCCGCCACCGTATTCATCTACCTGCACCATCTGGTGCTCGGCTACGCACAGACGCTCGGAGCGCCGATCTATGTCTTTGACGACCGGCGCTTCTGGCTGCTGTTCGGCCTGCATGTCGCCTATTTCCTGCCCTTTGTCGCGATGATGGGCTATCTGTCCGTCTGGTTGCGGCGCGAGGGCTACGAAAGCCAGCATGTCATCGACCTGGCGCAACGCATCGTCCAGGGGCATCTGCTGATCAGCGAGGAAGAGCCCCGCGGCGGCGCGACCCCGTTGATCAGTGCCGTTCGCCAGATGAAGCTGCGGCTGCTCGATCTGTTGCGTGTGATGCCGGTGGCGGCGGCGGTCATTCGCATCGACAGCGAACAGGTGGTCAATGTCAACGAAGCCTGGTTGCGGACTCTCGGGCCGCTCGCGGTACACGGCGGGCGTTTCGACGAGTCGCCGATCTGGGCCGATCCGGCGACCTGGGCCACCTTGCTCGAGCGTTTGCGGGCAACCTCGGAAAAGCTGCTCGACAAGGTCGAAGTCGTCTTGCGGCGGACTGACGGTACGCCTATTTTGTGCGAGCTGTCGCTGATCCTGCACGACGAGATGGTGCCGGTCATGGCCATCCTGACCGTCGAAGACATCACCCTCCGGCGCCAGAGCGAGAAGACCATGCAGCGCTTGGCCTTCACCGACATGCTGACCGAACTGCCGAACCGGGCCCGTCTTTACCAGGCGTTTCACGAAGCGCTGGCCTTGTGGGAAAACCAGGGCACGGCCTTCGCCTTCGTCGCCCTCGATCTCGATGGCTTCAAACCGGTCAATGACACCTACGGTCACGATGTTGGCGACGAACTCCTGCGTATCATCGCCGCCCGTTTTCAGCACGCCCTGCGCGAAGGTGACGTGCTCGGACGCATGGGCGGTGACGAGTTCGGTGCGGTGCTCAACGATTGCCGTGATAGTGAGGCCGCGGCGCAAGTTGCCCAGCGTTTCGTCGATGCCGTTGCCCGACCTTTTTACCTGAAGGACGGAGCCGCCGTGATCCAGCTCGGCATCAGCGCCGGCGTGGTGCATGTCAGCCAGTGTGTCGATAACCCGCAACGCATGCCTAAGGGCGCTGACGAAGCCCTCTACCGGGCGAAAGCCGCCGGGAAAAACCAGGTCGCGGTCTGACCCGGGGCAGCTTGAATCCAGCCGCTCCGCGGGGGCGATGCCCGGAGTGCAGGCTTATTGCTCGCCCGTCAACCAGCCGAGCAACTCGTCCTTGCTCGGCATGCGCCCGGCGACCTTGACCTCTTCGTCGACGACCAGTGCCGGCGTGGTCATCACCGGGTAGGCGAGGATCTGCTCCATGTCGCGGACGTGTTCGAAATCGGCGGTCAGGCCAAGTTCGGCGACCGCTTCGCGGGTCAGTTGTTCGAGGCGGTTGCACTTGGCGCAGCCGCTGCCGAGGATCTTGATCAGCATGGTGAACTCCCTTTCAGGTCAGGTTGGACGCAGGCGCGCCAGCAGGTGGGTGGTGCCGATGATGCTGCCGACGAGGGCGACGATGAAGCTGGCCAGGAGTAGCGGCGAGGTGCCGTCGATCCAGGCACCGTAGGTCAGGCCGGCCAGCGTCGAGAACAGGGCGACGAGGCCGACATAGGTCCAGGCGCGCAGTTTGCCGATGATGGCGGTGGTGATCAGGATGCTTTGCAGCGACAGCTCCGGGTCGGCCATCAGGTAGGCGATCAGCGGCCCGGGGTGCATGCCGAGGGAGAGGAACATCTTGGCGATCGGCACTTCGACCAGGGTCGGGAAGTACATGAAGACGCCGAAGGCGACGCCGGCCAGGTTGGCGAGCAGCGTGTTGCTGCCGGCGATTGCCTGGATCCAGGCGGGTTCGATGAAGACGCGGATGACGCCGACGAGAAAGACGCCGACGATCAGCAGCGGGAAGATCTGTTTGACGAAGCGCCAGGTTTCCCACAGCCACTGCTGCATTTCCCAGCTGTCGAAGCGGCGGGCCAGCGGCAGCAGCGCGACGCAGAGGGCGGTCACCGCCAGCGTACGGCCGGTGATGGTGAATGCCAGCCCGGCGCTCGTGACCGTGATGCCGGTAGCGGCAAAGACCAGGGTGCCGGCGATCAGCAGCAGGCTGGCCCAGGTCAGCCGGTTGAAGCCGTTTTCGATCAGGCCCAGGCCGCGCCAGGCCAGGGCGCCGATGGCGGCGAGCAGGGCGATCAGGATGACGCCCTGGATGCTCAGTGCCTCGGCGCCGGTGGCGGCGTCGGCCGGTACCCAGCGGTCGAGCAGGCTTTGCGCGGCCGCGGCGTTGCCGGCCGGCAGATGGAACTGGAGGAGGGCGGTCTGGAGAAAGTCGAGTTTCAGCGTACCCGCCAGCAGCAGGGCGACGAGGGTGCCGAGGAATAGCCAGGTCTGCCGGGTGATGCCCTCGCCGGCGGCGAAAGTCCGCGTGTCAGCCAGGCGGGCGGTGTCGTCGGCATGAAAGATGGAGGCCATGATCAGGCCGATGCCGATGCCGAAGGACAGCGCCAGGACGATGCGGGCGATGGCGAATTCGGCGCCCAGGGCGACGCCGGTGTACGACAGCGCCAGGATATTGGCGGCCGGGGCGAAGAAGAGGAAGGTGATGGCCGGCCCGAGCCCGGCGCCCTTCTTGTAGATGCCAGCGAACAGCGGCTGGATGGTGCAGGAGCACACCGCCAGCAGGCTGCCGGCGCCGGCAGCCGCCGGGTAGGAAATCCACTTCGGTGCTTCCGGACCAAGAAAGCGGATGATCGACTGCTGCGGCACCAGCGCCGACAGCGCACCGGCGATGAAGAAAGCCGGCACCAGGCAGAGCAGGACGTGCGCCGCCAGGTAGGAGGCCAGGCTGGCCAGTCCGCCCTGCAATGCGGTGATCAGGAATTCCATGATTTTCCTCGCGGCTCGAGGTTTCTGTAATCGTCTCACTATTGGAGACGACAGGCCGCAGAAAAAGACGCAGCCTTCAGTCGGCTGCCGGCAGCGGCGGTCGCGGCGTGAAATCGATGATCTGGCCGCGCTCGTCGTAGCGTACGCGGCAGCCAATTTCCATCTTCGCCCGCAGACGCTTGCGCGCCCGCTGCAGACGCGACTTGGCACCGGACAGTGTGATGCCCAGGCGCTCGGCCAGGGCTTGTTGTGGTTGCCCTTCGATGTCGCAGAGGGTGATCGCCAGACGGTCTTCGGCGCCCAGTTCGGCGAGTACGCGCGGCAGGCACTGGGTCAGGTCGTCGATGACCGGCGGCGACTCGTCGACCGGGGCGGCGATGTCTGCCGGCAGCTCGATCAGCGTGTGGGCGACACGCAGGCGGTCGGCCAGCGTATTGCGGGCGACGTGGAACAGCCAGGCGCGCGGATTGTCGATGGCGCAGAAGGCGCTGCCCTGACGCAGCGCCTTGACGAATACTTCCTGGAGCAGGTCGTCGGCGTCCTCATGGCGACTCAGGCGGTGGCGCAGGTAGCCACGCAACTCGCCTTGATGGGCAGCCCAGGCGCCGAGCAGGCAGGGGACGTTCATTGCTCCAGCTGCCGCAGCCCGTCTATACCCACCGGCGCCACGGCCAGCCACGGCACCAGCGCACAGCGCGGGGCCAGGGTGTCGGCGACACGGCGGATGAAGGGGATTTCGTAGGCGCCGCGCAGCGACAGCAGCGGGTCGCGGCTGCCGCTGGCGAGCAGGCTCTGCTCGACGACCCAGGCCCAGGGCTTGATGCCGGCGCGGGCGAGGTCGCCCTGCAGGCGCTCGGCCTCGTGCACCGGCGTCGCTTCCGGCAGGGTGACGATCAGCACATGGGTGAAGGCCGGGTCGCGCAGGCGCGGCAGCAATTGCGTCACCGCTTCCGGCATTTCGCCCCGCGTGCGCAGCACTTCGCGGTGATAGGCCTCGGCAGCGTCGAGCAGCAGGATGGTGTGGCCGGTCGGCGCCGTGTCGAGAACGACGAAGCCGTCGCTGCCGCGGTCGACCTCGCGGGCAAAGGCGCGGAAGACGGCGATCTCCTCGGTGCACGGCGAGCGCAGATCCTCTTCGAGCAGGGCGAGGGCGCTGGCATCGAGCGTGCCGCGCGTCTTGCCCAGCACTTCCTCGGTGTAGGCAGCGACTTCGCCGGCCGGGTCGATGCGGCTGACGGTGAGCCCGGCCAGCTCGCCGTCGATGGCGGCGGCGACATGCGCGGCCGGGTCGGTGGTGGACAGATGCACCTTGTGGCCGCGCCGCGCCAGCGCCACGGCGACGGCCGCGGCGACGGTGGTCTTGCCGACGCCGCCCTTGCCCATGGTCATCACCACGCCGTGGCCGCTCGCCGCCAGTTCGTCGATCAGCTGGCCGAGGCCATCGGGCAGCGGCGTGCTGGCGTCGGAGGGGCGGGTCGGGGGGCTGGCCGATGCCGGATCGACGATGGCGCGCAGCGCATCGAGGCCGACCGTGCCGCGCGGCAGGAAGGGGACAGCACGCCGCGGCAGGGCGGCGAGGCCGGCCGGCATGGCGAGCAGGGCATCGCTGCTGCGCCGGCTCATGGCCAGCGCAATGGGGTCGTCCGAGCCGCCGGAAAAGAGGCCGTTGATGATCAGATGCAGATTGCCGACGCCGAGTTCAGCCAGCTCGTGGCGGGTGCGTTCGGCCTCGCGCAGGGCCGCGCCATCGGCCCGAGCGACCAGCACGACGCGCGTCTGCGCCGGATCGGAAAGGCGCTCGACGGTCGCCGCGTACAGTGCCTTCTGCTTCTCCAGCCCGGCCAGCGGGCCGAGGCAGGAGGCGCCGCCCTGGCTGCTGTCGATGTAACCGCTCCAGGCCGAGGGCAGGGTGAGCAGACGCAGCGTGTGGCCGGTGGGGGCGGTGTCGAAGATGACGTGGTCGAAGCTGGCCGTGGCCGTCGCGTCGCCGAGCAGCTTGGCAAACTCGTCGAAGGCGGCGATCTCCACCGTGCAGGCGCCGGAAAACTGCTCCTCCATGCTCTGGATCGCTGCGGCTGGCAGGATGCCGCGGTAGGGGGCGACCATCCGCTCGCGGTAGGCGGCGGCTGCCGCCTCCGGGTCGATGTTCAGCGCCTGCAGGCCGGGCACCCCCCGGATGGCGGTCGCCACGCCGGCCAGCGGCGTTTCCAGCACCTCATCGAGATTCGAGGCCGGGTCGGTGCTGACGATCAGTACGCGCCGGCCGGCCGCGGCCAGCGCCAGGCCGCTGGCACAGGAGAGCGAGGTCTTGCCGACACCTCCCTTGCCGGTGAAGAACAGATAACGCGGGGCCTGATCGAGGTCGAGCATGACTAGTCCTCAGCAGCAGCCGGATTTGGGCGAGCAGCAGGATTTCGGCGCTGGCGCCGCGTCGGCGCTCAGGGTCAGGCCTAGCTTCTGCGCCAGCTGGGCGCGCGACGGGTAGAGGCCGGTGGTGATGATCTGGCCATCGATGGCAATGATCGGCAGGCGCTCCATGCCGGCTTCCATTTCCTTGATCACGGCCGGGTTGGCGGCGAAGGCCTGCGGCTCCTGGCCGAGGTTGTAGCGGTGGACGCTGACGCCCTGTTCGCCAACCCAGGCGAGATCGGCCGCAAACTGGACCAGCACGGGATCGACATCGACGCCGCAGACGCCGGTGGAACAGCACATGGCGGGATCGTAGACTTCAAGCTTTTTCATGTTTGTCTCCTGAGTTCAAAGGGCTTTCTCGTACCAGGTCTTGCTCGAATTGACCATTTTCACCAGCCACAGCATCACCGGCACCTCGATCAGCACCCCCACCACCGTGGCCAGGGCTGCGCCGGACGACAGCCCGAACAGCATGACCGATGTGGCGATGGCCACCTCAAAATGGTTGGAGGCCCCGATCATGGCGGCCGGTGCCGCATCTTCGTAGTTGAATTTCATGAACACGGCCCCGGCATAACCAATGGCAAAAATCAGGATGGTCTGAATAAACAAAGGAACCGCAATCCACAGGATGGTCAGCGGATTGGCCGTGATGACATCGCCTTTGAAGCTGAACAGCAGCACCAGGGTCACCAGCAGGGCCGTGATGGTCACCGGGGTCAGAACACCTAAAAATTTTTCCTTGAACCATGTTTCGCCTTTGGCCTTGATAATCCAGATTCTGGAAAAATAGCCGGCCACCAGGGGCAGTGCCACATAGATCCCCACGGACAGCAACAGGGCCTGCCAGGGGATAGGCAGCTTGCCCACGCCCAGCAGAAATCCGCCCAGAACCCCGTACAGCACCAGCATGGTCAACGAGTTGATAGCCACCATCACCAGGGTCAACCCGTCATTTCCCCGGGACAGGTATCCCCACACCAGGACCATGGCCGTACACGGCGCGATACCCAGCAGGATGCACCCTGCCAGATAGCTGCGCCACAGCGGTATCTGGAGCATCTTCACCCCGTCGTGCAGCACCACCACCCCGTCTCCGTGGGCGGCCCCCACCGGCAGGTCCAGGCCGAATGGAATCTTCACAAAATCCATGACGTCCGGACCGATAAATCCTTTGAATGCGATCCCCAGAAAAAACAGGGAGATGGCATACATGGTAAAGGGCTTGATGCACCAGTTGATGAACAGGGTCCAGAACACGGGTTTGCCGCTTTTTCCCGCCCGGATCACCGAAGCGAAATCGATCTTCACCATGATGGGGTACATCATGAAAAACAGGCACACGGCAATGGGAATGGACACCACGGGCGCACCGTTGACGGTGATGGCCATGCCGTCCAGGGCCTTTGCCAGGCCGGGGGCGATTTTTCCCAGAAAAATGCCGCCGATGATGCACAAACCGACCCAGACGGTCAGGTACCGTTCGAACACACTCGTCATTTTCCGATCGTTGTCAACAGGGGAACTCATGGGTGTTTTTGTCTCCTTTTTCAGGGTTGTTCCGTTTTTTTGTTTATGACATCACATTGTCCGGCAGTTTTTCCACAAACGCCCGGATCTCATCTCTGACTTTCCGGTAACAGTCCA
>DDWF01000231.1:0-32336 GCA_002345845.1 Betaproteobacteria bacterium UBA2293
AGGGCAGGATTTCCTGCTTGCGCTTCAAATCCAGCGCCGCCAGCGGCTCGTCCATCAGCAGGATTTCCGGGCCGACGGCCAGCGCCCGGGCAATGCCGACACGCTGGCGCTCGCCGCCGGACAGCGTGTCCGGCTTGCGTGCGAGCAGATGGCCGATGCCGAGCAACTCGATGGCCTGGTCGAGGCCGACCCGTGCGGCGCCGCGACTGCGCTTCTGGCCAAACTGCAGGTTGCCGAGAATGGACAGGTGCGGGAACAGGCTGGCTTCCTGGAAGACGTAGCCGATCGGCCGCTGATGGATGGGCAGCCAGGTTTTGTCGTCCTGCCAGGTCTGGCCCTTGAAGACGAGGCGGCCGGCCGGCCGTTCCAGGCCGGCCAGGCAGCGCAGCAGCGAGGTCTTGCCCGAGCCGGAATGACCGAACAGCGCGGTGACGCCGCGGCCGGGCAGGTGCAGGTCCACGTCGAGCGTGAAAGCGGGCCAGTCGAGCTGGAAGCGAGCTTCAATCTGTTCCATCTCAGGCTCCCCGCTTCGGGCTCGGGCGCCAGGCGTAGAGCGCCAGCAGCACCAGGAAGGAGAAGACCAGCATGACCGCGGCCAGGCGGTGGGCATCCGCGTATTCCAGCGCTTCGACGTGGTCGTAAATCTGCACTGAGGCGACGCGGGTGACGCCGGGAATGTTGCCGCCGATCATCAGCACGACACCGAATTCGCCGACGGTGTGGGCGAAGGTCAGGATGCCGGCGGTCAGGAAGCCGGGTCTGGCCAGCGGCAGGGCGACCGAGAAGAAGGTGTCGAGCGGCGAGGCGCGCAGCGTCGCGGCGACTTCCAGCGGCCGCTCGCCAATCGCTTCGAAGGCATTCTGCAAGGGCTGCACCATGAACGGGAAGGAATAGAAGACCGAGGCGACGACCAGTCCCCAGAAGGTGAAGGGCAGCGTGCCCAGGCCGAGCGCCTGGGTCATCTGACCGACTGGTCCATTCGGCCCCATCATCAGCAGCAGGTAGAAGCCGAGTACCGAAGGGGGCAAGACCAGCGGCAGCGCGACGACGGCGCCGATCGGGCCTTTCCAGCGGGACTGCGTGCGCGCCAGCCACCAGGCGGCAGGGGTGCCGATCACGAACAGGATCAGCGTGGTGATGCCGGCAAGGCGTGCGGTCAGCCAGATTGCCTGCAGGTCGCCATCAGTGAGCAGCATGCTGGGTCTCCTCGCTTACTTGCCGCTGCTTTCGCCGGGCAGCACGAAACCGTACCTGGTCATCGTCGCGCGCGCCGCTTTGCTCTTCATGTAGTCGGCAAAACGCCTGGCGCCGGCATTGCCGGCGGCACGTTTGGTGATGATGAAGCCCTGCGCCAGCGGCGCATGCAGGTTTTCCGGAATCAACCAGTAGCCGCCCTTGTCGGCGAGGGCCGGATTGAGGGCCAGTGCCAGGGCGATGATGCCGACCTGGGCATTGCCGGTTTGCACGAATTGCGCCGTGTGGGCGATGTTTTCGCCATAGACCAGCTTGCGCTCAACCTTGTCCCACAGCCCGATGGCGCGCAATGCTTCCTCGGCGCGCTTGCCGTAAGGGGCATGCTTGGGATTGGCGATGGCGATGCGGGCGATCTTCGGGTCGCTCAGGCTGTCCAGCGTCATCTTGCTGGCATCCAGGCTCTGGCTCCACAACACGAGGCGGCCGAAAGCGTAGGGCATCACTGCCGAGGCGCCATGGCCGGCCTTGACCAGCTGTTCGGCAAAAGCTATGTCGGCCGAGAAGTACAGGTCATACGGCGCGCCCTGCTGAATTTGCGTATGGAACTTGCCGGATGAGCCATAAACGACCTCGATCTGCTCCTTGGGGTTCTCAGCCTTGAATTGGGTGACGATTTCGTCCATGGCGAACTTGAGGTCGGCGGCGGCGGCGATGGTGACTTTTTCCGCCTGGGCGGCGCCGGCGGCGAAGATGGCGCAGGCGAGCAGCAATGATTTGAGCAGTTTCATGGTGATTGCCTTCAATGATTAAAGTTCGTAGCCGTGGGCGTGGATGACCTGTCTGGCGAAATCGCTCTTCAGGTAATCGACCAGTGCACGGGCCGCAGCGTTGTCCTTGCCGCGGGTGAGCAAGACGACGTCCTGACGCAGTACCGGATACAGTTCCTGGGGTACGGTCCAATGCGAGCCATCGGCGTACCGGCCGTCCTTGTAGATCTGCGACAGGGCGACGAAGCCAAGCTCGGCATTGCCGCTGGCGACGAATTGGTAGGTCTGGGTGATGTTCTCGCCGAGTACCCATTTCGGTTCCAGGGTGGCGCGCCGACCGAGCTTGTCCATGACCTCGACGGCGGCGGCACCGTATACGGCGACCTTGGGGTTGGCGACGGCCAGGTGGCGGAAGTCACCGCGCTTGAGGACTTCACCCTTGTCGTCGACGACGCCGGGGCTGCTGCTCCACAGCATCAGCTTGCCGATGGCGTAAGTGAAACGGGTTTCCGGCACGGCCAGGCCATCCTTTTCCAGGCGCATGGGCACGGCTTCGTCGGAGGAGACGATGACATCGAAAGGGGCGCCGTTCCTGATCTGGGCGTAGAACTTGCCAACCGTGCCGTAGGCCAGGGTCAGCGTGTGGCCGGTGGCTTTTTCGAAGGCCGGTTTGATCAGTTCCATCGGTCCGGTGAAATTGGCGGCGACGGCGATGGTCGCCTCGCCGGCGTAGGCACTGGGCAGGCCCAGGGCGAACAGGGCGCTGGCGAGAAGGTGACGAATCTTCATGGCTTTTTCTCCAGGAATGGGTTCAGGCGTATTTGCAGAGGATGACGGCGGAAGCCTTGAACACGGCGCAGGCTTGTTCGCCGACGGCGAGGCCGAGTTTGTCGACGCTGTCATGGGTGACGACGGCGCAGACTGTCTTGCCGCTCGCCATCGCCAGCGTGATTTCGGCATTGACCGGGCCGTCGTGGATGCGCGTGATCTCGCCCCACAGGTGGTTGCGCGCCGTGGTGCGCACGGCCGGGTCGTTGAGCAGCAGCACCGACGATGACTTGACCAGGGCGCTGATCTCCATGCCGATGCTCAGGTCGAGGTTTTCTGCCGATTCGCGGGTAATGACGGCGACGATCTCGTTGTCGTCGTCCAGTTTCAGGCGCACCTCGAAGTCGACGTGGCCCTCGCGCAACGCGACGATCTGGCCGGCGAACTGGTTGCGGGCGCTGGTCTTCATCGACATCCGCTTCAACAAGCGGCTGAACTGCTGGAAATCGCTGGCCTGACCGTCGTTCATGCTCGCCGTCAGACGATCCAGCGCCGCCTGGTATTCCGCTTCCAGTGCCCGGTAGAGAGCAATCACCTTGCGTCCCTGGGCAGTCAACTGTGTGCCGCCGCCATGCTTGCCGCCGGTCGAACGCAGTACCAGCGGCTGCTCGGCCAGATTGTTCATGGCATCGACCGCGTCCCACGCGGCCTTGTAGGAAAGTGGCACGGCCTTTGCGGCTTGCGAGATCGAGCCATGTTCGCCGATGGCTTCGAGCAGGCGGATACGGGTGTCGCCGAGGAAATTGCCGAACTGGCCATCGACTTCGAGCTTGCCGCGCAGACGGGGGAGGTGTCGCTCCATGTTGATCTCGTAATGTTGTTGTCTATATAACGATAACGATGTTACCGAAAAAATCATTGGCGCTATGGTTGTTTGTAAATAGCATGGTTCATTACATTGTCGGAGGTCCGACAGAAAACGTTAGTTACATCGGTATATAGCGAAAAGCGGGCCAGTTACCAACCCGTTCAAGGAGAAGGTCATGCAAGTCAGCGCCCGCAATGCTTTTGCCGGAAAAATCACCGCCGTCACCGATGGGGTGGTCAATGCCGAAGTCGAACTGACCACAGCCGGGGGTGACCGGATTGTCGCAATCGTGACAGAGGGTAGTGTTCAGGCGCTCGGCCTGGTCGTCGGCAAGGCGGTGGTCGCCTACGTCAAGGCGCCGTGGGTGATGCTGCTGGCCGGGACGCGCGACGTCCATTTCTCGGCGCGCAACCAGCTCACCGGGATAGTCAGCGAAGTGCACAAGGGCGCCGTCAATACCGAGGTGGCGATTCTGCTGCCGGGCGGGACGACGGTGTTTTCCGTCGTCACCAACGAGGCGGTGATGGAACTGGGTCTAAAGCCCGGCGTCGAGGCGACGGCCCTGATCAAGGCCAGTCACGTGGTGCTCGGCGTGTCGGCCTGACGTTCAGTCAGCGCGGCAGCAGTTGCGCCAGTGCCGTCAGCAACGCCTGGATGTCGGCCTTGCTGTTGTAGCCCTGCAGCGAGATGCGGATGAACTTGCGTCCGTGCCATTCGAGCAGCGGTACTTCGACCCGGTACTCGTCGTACAGCCGCGCCTGTAGCGTGGCGACTTCGACGTCAACCGGCAGTTCGGCTACGGCCATCTGGGCGAAGCGTCCGGCTTCCGGCGGGTAGCAGGGCGGCAGGCCGGTGAGCGCGGCGATCTCGTCGAGCAGGCGCCGCAGCCGTTCATGGCAGGCGGCACCGACTTCCGGCCAGCGGTAGCGGGCCATGAAGTCGAGCGCGGCCGGTACCGCCAGCGCGGCGGACGGGTCGTGCGTGCCGGTCCATTGCAACTGGTCGATGAAGCGCGAACCGGTTGTCCCCAGTGGTGAGCCGCCGCTGTCCCAGCTGACCACCAGCGGTGCAAGTCGTTCCTGGCGGTCGCGCCTGGCATATAGGAACGCGGCGCTCTTCGGCGCCAGCGCCCATTTGTGCAGATTGCCGACGACGAAATCGGCGTCGAGCCGGTTCAGGTCCAGCGGTAACTGGCCGACCGAATGGGCAGCATCAACGATCGTCGTCAGCCCGGCGGCACGCGCCCGGGCACAGATGGCCTCGACCGGCAGACGCTGGGCCGTCGGCGAGGTGATGTGGCTGACGAAGATCGCCCGCGTGCGCGGCGTCACGCCTTGCCAGAGGCGCTCGAGCAGTGCGTCGGCTGTCGCCGCCAGCGGCAGCGGCTGACGCACGTACTGCGCGCCGGAAGCGGCACAGGCGGCGAGCCAGGCGCGTTCGCAGGCACCGTATTCGTGATCGCAGCTAAGCACTTCGTCGCCGGCTTGCAGGCGTAGCGAGCGGGCGAGCAGATTGACGCCGAAGGTGGCATTCGGGATATAGACCAGGTCGTCGGTGGCGGCGCCGAGGTAGCGGGCCAGCGTTTGCCGGGCGGAGTGCATCAGTTCGGCGAAGTCGCGCGCCAGGAACTTGACCGGCTGGCGCTCCAGCCGCTCCTGCCATTGCTGGCGGGCAGCGAAAACCGGCCGCGGCGTGGCGCCGAAGGAGCCGTGATTGAAGAAATGCACCGTCGGGTCAAGCAGGAATAGCGGCTTCAGCGCCGCGGCGTCGGGAAGCGGCAATGTCATCGCGGCCTCAGGCGTCGGGGTGGGCAGTGGCAAACCAGCCGTCCAGCGCCGCTACATCCGGGCGCAGTTCGCAGGCCAGGCCGCCGGTGAATTCGCGCCAGGCCGGCAGCCACTTCTCGCGGACGATGACCAGCGTCGGGATGTCGCGGCTCATGATCTCCAGCATTTCGCTGGCGAAGCCTTCGCCGCCGGCTTCCATGCCGGAGAAGCGGTTGAAGACGGCGAGGTCGGCACCTTCCTCGACGATCCGGCGGAGGACGATGCTGGCGTCGGCCAGCCCCTGCGGGTCAACAGTGCATGAGGTCGATTGGCGGCCGAGATTCTGCGAAATGCCATAACGCTGGCCGTTGGCCAGATCGATCAGGCTGACGCTGCAACCGCTGTCGGTCTGACACATCTCCTGGGCCAGCCCACGCACGCACAGACCGCGGCGCTGCAGGCCGGCGATGAAGGCGTGCAGCACGCGGTCGGCGCTCTCGCCGTCGGCAGGAACGAGGGCGGCGATGGTGGGCGAACCGGGTGCGGTCATGGCAGGCTGAAGATGATGACGAAACCCCGGATTGTAGGCGTTCGCCGCCCGTACCGCCGCTCAGGCGTCGAAATGCAGCGCCAGGCTGGCCAGCACCTTGGGTAGCGGCAGGTTTTCCTCGGATTCGAGGATGCCCGGCACCGGGTGCGGGTACTCGTAGAAGATGCCATAGGTGCCGGCGCGCTGGCCGTGGCGGTAGACATGGGCGCGCAGGCTGGTCAGTTCGATATGGCGCAGGGTGACGATGTCCGGATCGACGCCGTCGTCGGGGGCTATGTCGCAGGCCTGGGCGACGCGTTCATCGAGTGAGACGAGGACACGGCGGATGTCGCGGGATTTGGGCGAGGCCCAGGGATTGACGTTCATGGCAGCAGCTCCGGTTTGATCTGTTCGAGCCAGGTGTCGATGCGGCTTTCGGTGAGCAGCCCCTGGTGGTGCTGGTCGATGGCCAGGCCGAGGAACTCGTCGCCGTCCACCGCCTTCGATTCGGCAAAGTCGTAGCCGGCCGTCGGCCATCTGCCGACAACGCGGGCGCCTCCGGCGACGAAGGCATCGTGCAGGATGCCGATGGCGTCCACGAACTCGTTCTCGTACTTCTTTTGGTCGCCGAGGCCGAAGATGGCGATGGTCTTGCCGGTCAGATCGGCACCGGCCAACTGCGGCAGGAATTCCTCCCAGCTCGGCTGGCTGAGGCCGGTCGATTCGCCCGGCAGCTCACCGTCGCCGAGCGTCGGGCTGCCGACAATCAGTGCATCCCAGGCGAGAAACTGCTCCAGCGTCGTCCGCCCGATATTGACCGGCGCCGCGGCTTCCTCGCCGAGTTTCTTGGCGATCTGCTTGGCCACCAGCCGCGTGCGGCCGGTGTCGGTGCCGAAGAAGATGCCGATGCGGGCCATGGCGACTCAGGCGGTGACCGGTTCGACCTGCGTCAGTTCTTCCGGCAGGCAGCCGACCGGGGCGCCGAGGCTGCCGTCCGGGCCATTCTCGAACTGGACCAGATAGACTTCCTGCGTCTCGTCCATCTCGGCGACGCCGAAGTGGATGACCACGCCGCGCATGCCGGCCGGGGCGATCAGGCCTTCCTCGTCGTCGACGCCGGGCATGCCGCCATCGTTGAGGATGTCTTCGGCGGCGAAGATCATGTCACCGACCTGGTAGTGGATCTTGTCCATGATCTCAGGCCCAGACATCGGCGGGCGCCAGCAGGCGCTCGACCGGCTGATCGAAGAGCAGATGCTCGTCGATGATGGTGCCGACGTCCTCCGGCTTGACGCCGGTGTACATCACACCTTCCGGATAGACGAGGACGCTCGGGCCGAGGTGGCAGGGGCCGAGGCAGCCGGTGTTGGTCAGCTGGTAACCGGAGGCCCACAGGTTACGGGCGGTGAATTCGTCGGAGAAGGCCTGCCAGGTGCTGGCGCAGGCTTTTTCCTGGCAGGAGCTGCGCGGATGGCCGGACGGGCGGCCCTGGACGCAGACGAGAACGTGTTTCTTCGGTTTGGGCATGGGAATCTCCTGGTTGACGCCCTTCCCATTGCAAGGGCGATGCCAGCCGCAAAGTCTCGTCAATTCAGTGACTTGGCGTAACGGCGGCCTGTCGTGTTTACGACAAACAGGCTTGATCCGACAGCGAAGCCGACGGTGCTGTTGTTGTGCCGGTACAACATTGTAAATTTCGGTAATGAGAATAGTTGCTATTTGCACAACTCCGTATTTACAATTCGCCCCGAGCAGATTCATCAACAATTCGCCCAGCCAGCCAGGTTCCGTACCAAGCCAGCCACGCCAAAAGATTCAGGGGGTTTATCGTGGCAGCAGCATTGGTTCGTCATCCGTCCGGGGTTCGCCTCGCCGTCATCGCCCTGGCCGTCGCCGGCTTGCCGTTCGCCGGTGGCGTCCGGGCCGACGAGGCGGGCAAGGAAAAGACACTGAAGCAGGTCGTCGTCACCGACCAGCGCGATGCACAGGTCGAGCGCAAGGAAAGCTACCTGCAGAAGATCGTCATCGGCGAGGAGGAGGTCGAGCGCTTCGGCGACGTCTCGGTCGGCGACATCCTCAAGCGCCTGACCGGCATTTCCTTCACCGGCCCGGCCGGTGTCACCAAGGACGTGCGCATGCGCGGCCTGGAGAAGGGCTACACCCAGTTCATGATCAACGGCGAGCTGGTCAATAGCGCGACCAAGGACCGCCAGTTCCAGGTCGACCGCCTGCCGGCCGACATGATCGAGCGCATCGAGATCATCCGCGCGCCTAGCGCCGAATACGACTCCGGCAACATCGGCGGCCTGATCAACATCGTCTTCAAGAGCAAGGTCGATGAAATCACCCGTACCCGCGTCGCTCTCGGCAAGAACGGCACGCTCGATGTCGGCGACGCCATCATCCAGACCAGCAAGCGCATCGGCGACGTCGATGTCGTGCTCGCCGCTTCGTACACCATCGGCGCCGAGGATGTCGACGAAGAAAAGGAAACCTACGATGCGCTCACCGGTCTTGTGAAATCGACCGAAAAGAAGCCGAAGCCGGCGACCAAGAGCGAGTTCCTGTTCACCCCGCGCATCACCTGGCATCTCGGCGCCGATCGCCTGACCATCGATCCCTATATCTCCAAGGGCAAGGAGGACAAGGAGGAAACCAAGACCGGTACCGGTGCCAATGTCGCCATCGTCACCAGTCGCGAGGACAAGGACGAGGTCAAGAACGACCAGGTGGTGCGGCTCGGCGGCCGCTACGACGGCAACCGCAGCTGGGGTTCCTGGTACGCCAAGGCGGCGGTGCAGGAAACCCGCGCCGACAAGAAGGTGGTTGCCGATGCCTACAAGTACAACGGTGCCGGCAACTTCACCAGTGCCGAGCGCAAGCGTGAGCAGGAGGACATCACTGATACCTATACGCAGTTCGGCCTCGGCGTCGCCGTGCCGCTCGGCGCGCACCTGGTCCGCGCCGGGCTCGAATACAAGGATGCCGATTTCAAGTCGCGCAAGCCGAAGAGCAAGCAGGCGATCAACCAATTCGGTGTGCCCACCGGGCCGGAAACGCCCGATACCGGCCAGCGCGACAAATTCGATATCGAGGAAGCGAAGACCATCGTCTATCTGCAGGACGAGATCACGCTGGCGCAGAACCACTGGCTGACGCCGGGCATCCGCTACGAGCGCGTCGCCCGCGACGCCAGCGGCGCCGACAAGAATGGCTTGGCGTACAGCAGCGATACCACGGTCAATTCAAGCAATCCTTCGCTGCATTACCGTTGGGCCATCGACAAGAACCTGAACTTCCGCGCCAGCATCACGCAGACCGTCAAGCTGCCGAAATTCGACCAGTTGAACCCGACCCTCGATACCTCGAAGAATGGCCTGACTTCAGTCAACGCCTACACCGGTGGCAACGTGGACCTGAAGCCGGAAGAAGCGCTCGGCTTCGAACTTGGCTTCGAGAAGGCCTTCGCCGGCAACCGTGGCCTGGTCGGCATCAACTTCTATGAACGCCAGATCAAGGATTTCGTCGAAAACCGCACCAACGAGGAAGTCATCAACGGCAACACGCGCTGGGTCAAGCGCCCGTACAACGTCGGCGAAGCGCACATCTACGGCATGGAGCTCGACTGGCGCTTCCCGCTGTACGAGAAGCGCGGCCACGTGTTGAACCTGGTCGGCAACCACACCGAAATGCGCGGCACCATCGACAGCCCGACCAAGGGCGAGATCGACGTCAAGGAAATGCCGCCGCGCGTGACCAACCTCGGCCTCGACTACAAGCACCGGCCGAGTGGCACTTTCGGCGGTTTCTCGGTGAATTACATCCCCAAGTTCACCACCGAGAGCACCAACGACAACGACGAGGATGAAATCAAGACCTGGTGGTCGCGCACCTCGCTCGATATGTATGTCGGCAAGATCTTCAGCCCCCTGGCCGAAGTCCGCCTGATCGGCCGCAACCTGCTGTCGGTCAAGAAGGAGGAAACGACGCTGAAGGGCACGAATCTTGAGCACAAGATCGAGTCCTCCAGGCCGACCATCATGCTGACCTTCGAAAGCCGCTTCTAAGTATGGCGGTCGGTCACCCGGCACCGCTCGGCCTGCTGCTCTTCGCCGTCTCCTGTCCGCTCTGCGCCGAGGAGACGGTGCTCGCCGAGGTCAAGGTCCGGGCGTCGGCGACGGCTGACGAAACGCGGCGCAACGCCTCGGCCTCGAAGCTCGTTTTCGAGCGCGAGGAGCTGGAAAAGCTCGACGCCGCCACTATTGCCGATCTGCTGCGCAAGCTGCCCGGGACCGGTGCCATTCCCGATCCCGACAGCCGGCGCGGGCGGGGCAAGGGGCGCGACAAGCACATGCCGGAAATCCTCGTCGACGGCCAGCCGCTGCCCGGTGGCGACCGTTCGCCGGGCACCGCGTTGCGCTTGCCGGTGGAGTTGATCGAGCGCGTCGAGATCATTCGCAACAGCACCGCCGAATTCAAGGTCGGCGGCCCGGGCGGTGTCATCAACCTGGTCCTGCGCGACGTGCCGCCACGCTCGGTGCGCAGCTTCCGCACGGGCGTCGGGGTCCAGGACGGCGAGGCCATCGTTCGCCTGGAAGGGCAGTACGGTGAGCGCGATGACGACTTCGGCTACCTGTTCAACGGTTCGCTGCAGTCGCAACCGCTGGTCGGCCAGCAGAAAACCGACATCCAGCGCTTCGCCGGCGGCGTGCGCAACGAATGGACGAAGGAACGGATCAGCGACAGCGGCCGCGACAACAATCTCTCGCTGCTGCCGCGCTTCACCTGGACTCTCGGCGACGGCGCGCAATTCACGCTCAGCCCCTTCATCAACCTGACCGACAGCTGGCGTAACACGCTGGTCGAGCGTGCGCGCTACGCCGATCCGGTCACCGGCAGCGGCCTCGCCGCGGCCGGCCAGGATCACGAGCGCGAGGCGGGCCGCCGTGGCAGCGGGCGCCTGACCGCCGAGTGGCGGCAACGTGACCTGGCTGGTAGCGAATGGTCGGCAAGGGCCAGCGTCCAGGGCGAGTTCGAAGAGAAGGACAAGTCGGTCGCCAAGTTTGCTGCCGGCGGCGCCGGCACCGGCCGCACCGATGAGGAAACCCGGCGCAACGAGCGCGAGGCCAGCCTGCAATTGAAGGGCAAACACCTGATCGGCGACGCCCATCTGTTGACCGGCGCCGTCGAATGGCGCGAGAAGCGCGCCAGCGACGAACAGCAAAAGCGCAACAACGGCGTCGTCCAGGCGGACGGTGCCGGCAGCCGCGCCGACATCGCCGACGGCAAGCAGGTCATCTGGCTGCAGGACGAATGGCAGTTGACCGACAGCCATGTGCTGACCCCGGGCCTGCGCTGGGAACGCCAGCAGAGCGAAGTTACCGACGGCCTCGGGCAGACGGTGCGTAGCGACTACAGCGGCCTCGAACCCTCGCTGCACGCGCTGTGGCAGGTGACGTCGCAATGGAACCTGCGCGCCAGTATGGCCCTCGACGGCAAGCCGCCCGGCGCCAAGGAGCTGAGCCCGGTGGTGCGCACCGCCAGCGGCGTCAACACGGCAGCCAATCCGGACAAGGCCGGCAACCCCAACCTTAAGGTCGAGCATCAGCGCAGCCTGGAAATCGGCACTGAATACTTTCTGCCGGAGCGTGCCGGCAGCATCGGCTTCTCGCTGTTCTATCGGCACGTCGCCGACCACATCCAGAAACTGGTGCAACTGGAAGGCACCAATTACGTCGAGCGCCCGTACAACGTCGGCGACGCCGTGCTGCGCGGCGGCCTGGCCGATTTCAAGTGGCGTCTCGACGCCCTCGGTCTGCCCGATCTGACGCTGCGCGGCAACGCGTCCTACACCGCGACCCGGCTCAGCGACCCGGTGCCCGGCCTGGGCGCCGGCGAAGGCCCGCGCAAGAGCGCCAATCTCGGTTTCGACTACGAAGTGCCGGCCTGGCGCCTGACCTTCGGCGGCAATTACAACTACGTCGGGCCGCTGGAGCGCGAGAGCAGCGCCACTGTGCGCCAGAGCCAGGGGGCGCGCCGCCAGCTCGACCTCAATGCGCTCTATCGTCTCGACCGCCAGTTCAGCCTGCGCCTGTCGGCGTACAACGTGACCCGCGAGACGCGCAGCGCCGGCCTGCAGGAATTCGATACGAACGGCGACTTAAGCCGTCTGGAGAGCGACAGCGAACGCGGCCTGGCCAGCGTCTTCCTGGCGCTCGAAGCCAAGTGGTAACCCCCGACCGAAAGGAAACGACCATGAAACTCAACTTCAAGGCCCGCAGCTGGCATACCTGGGGCAGCCTGATCCTGGCGCTGCCAATCCTGATCGTCGGCGCCTCGGCAATATTCATCGCGCACAAGAAGGCGCTCGGCACCGAGGATGTCACGGTCAATGCCAAGTGGCTGCCCGGCTACCAGACTCAGGCCTACCAGACCGCCCAGCTGGAGCCGCGGGCGGCGCTGACGACGGCCGCCGGTACCACCTGGGTCGGCACCCAGCAGGGCCTGTTCCGCCTCGACGGCGAGCGCCTGATCGAGGAAACGGCACTCGCCGGCACCCAGGTGCGGGCCATCGCCGAAGCCCCCTTCGGCCGCGTGCTGGCCGCCAAGAGCGGTATCTGGCTGGAGCAGGACGGCCAGTGGCAGCGGACGCTGAAGGGCGACGCCTGGAACGCCTCGGCCCGCGCCGACGGCAGCGTCGTCGTGGCGGTCAAGGACAAGGGCCTGGTGACCAGCAGCGACGGCAAGAAGTGGACGGCGGACCCGGCGCTGACCGCCGCCCTGGCCGCCACCGCGACGCAGATGCCGGACAAGCCGCTGACCCTGGGCAAGCTGATCATGGACCTGCACACCGGCCAGGCCTTCTTCGGCAAGGACGGCGAGTGGATCTGGATCGACCTGGTCGGCCTGGCCATGTGCCTGCTGGCGCTGACCGGCGTCTACATGTGGTGGCGGGCCGAGAAGCGCAAGGCCGCGCTGGCGGCGGGCTGAACCATGGTCCTGCTGCTTTCCGCCCTCAGCCTGTTCGGCCTGGCTTTCATCGCCTGGCTGACCGCTGACGGCCTGCTGGCCATTGCCCGCCGCCGCCGTGCCGAGCAGGCCCGGCGCCCGCGCCGCCTGCGCGTCGCGGCACGTAGCGAAGTCGCCGGCGAACTGCTCTGCCTGCAACTGGTCGCCGCCGACGGCAAGCCGCTGCCGGCCTTCGCCGCCGGCCAGCATCTGCTGCTCGGCGCGCCGGCCGGGCGGGGCGGTAGCACCATCCGCCGCGCCTATTCGCTGGCCGCCTGGAGCCCGGCGCCGACCGCCTACGAACTGGGCATCAAACGCGAGGCACAGGGGGCGATGACGCAGTGGCTGTGGCAGCACCTGCAGCCGGGCAGCGAAATCGAAGTCTCGCCGCCGCAGGGCAGTTTCATGCTCGATCCCACGCCGGCCCCGCTGGTACTGATCGGCGGCGGCATCGGCATCACCCCGATGCGCGCCATGCTGCACGCGGCGCTGGCCGCCGGTCGGCCGGTGACGCTGTTCCACCTGGCGCGCGACGAGGCCAGCCTGCTCTACGGCGAGGAATTCGCCGCGCTGGCCGCCCGCCACAGTCAATTCACCTACTGGCCGCAGCTGTCGCGTCCCGCCGATGACTGGGGCGGCGGCCGTGGCCGCATCGACGCGGTGCAGATCATCGCCGTGCTGGGTGGCGCCGCCGGCCAGTTCTACCTGTGCGCCGGCAACGCGGTCATGGATGCGCTGCAGGCGGGGCTGCTCGCCCAGGACGTCGACGCAGCCGCCATCCACCGCGAAGCCTTCGGCGCCGCTGGTGGCGCCGGGCAGAGCGGCCTGCGCCTGGCGGTCGAGCAGGGTGGCCGCGAACAGGTCTACGCCACCGCCGGCGAACCGACGCTGCTCGCCACGCTGGAAGCCAATGCCGTTCCACTGCCATCCGAATGCCGAGCCGGCAGTTGCGGCCAGTGCGCCGTACGCCTGGCCGAAGGCGAGGTGGATTGGCTGGTGCAGCCGGAACACCCGGTCGGCGACGGCGAAATCCTGCCCTGCGTGTGCACCGCCCGCAGCGACCTGCGCCTGGCCATGCCCTGAGCCGGACAGCGCGCTGCCTTGCCGGCCGCGCGCTTCGGCCGATAATGCGCTGCTCTGCCCGCCAGCGCTGAGCGCTCAGCCATGCTGATCACCTTCTACGCCTCACCCGCTCGCCGTCGCTGGCTGGTCCCGGCCTGGGCGGTGGCAAGCGCTTCACGCTGGTGTTCCATCAGTTGCCGAAGCGGGAGGGCGGCGAGTATTAATGTGTGATTCGCGGTAAATTGGCGTTGGCAAGAATCCACAATGAATAAGTTTCTGTGGTGTCCGATGGCCATACTGCCTTCCGGCAACTTCAGGTTCGACAGTACGGTCTACAGCAGTGGCATACAATGGCAAAAATTGACATTCCCAAGGAGTCCGACATGTCGCTGAACGTTTCTCTTCCTCCTGAACTCGAAAAACGCGTTCGTCAGCACGTCGAGTCCGGGCTCTACAGTTCGGCTAGCGAAGTGATCCGCGAAGCCCTTCGTTTGTTCGAGGCCTACCAAAGCGTCCAGGCCGCGAGTTTGCAAGCCCTGAAAGCGGACATCGCCCAAGGCGTCGGCGACATCGAGGCGGGGCGGGTACGGGAACTCGACATGGCTGATCTGAAGCAGAAGGGCCGTGCCCTGCTCGCCAAGCGTCAGGCGGCCTAGTGGCAACACTTCGGTTTTCTGCCAGCGCGGAAAACGATCTGTTGGAAGCCTGGCTATACGTGGCCGAAGACAGTCTGAACGCCGCCGACCGTTTGCTCGACCAGATCGACCTCGAAGCGAGAGGCTTGCTGAAGCAACCCAAGATGGGCCGACTCCGGAATGAACTGGCCGAAGGCCTGCGTAGTTGGCCGACCTCAACTTCGTACATCCTGTTTTACTTTGAAGATGAGCAAGGGGTGCTTGTGGCGCGCGTGCTGCACCATGCCCGGGATATTCCCAACGTCGATAACTGGCCGACTCACTGAGTTTTACGACCTACTTCAGTTGCTCATACAGACTCCCCAGCGGAAAAATACGGAAGCCTGCCGCGGCGCCCGATGACCCGCCTGGGGCCGGAAACCCAACCGACACACGCGCTTGGTAAGCTGCCGCCATGGACTACCTCATCATCTGCCTGGCCGCGCTGCTGGCCTCGGGACTGACCCTGTTCTCAGGCTTCGGCCTGGGCACCCTGCTGACCCCGGTCTTTGCCCTGTTCTTCCCGCTCCCGGCGGCCATCGCCATGACCGCCGTCGTCCATCTGGCCAACAACCTGTTCAAGATCGGCCTGGTGGCTCGCGATGCCGACTGGCGCGTGGTGCTGCGCTTCGGCCTGCCGGCTGCCCTCGCGGCGCTGGCGGGCGCCGGCTTGCTGACGCTGTTCTCGGGTCTGGAGAGCCTGGCCACTTACGAACTGAACGGCCGGCTGCACGAGATCACGCCGGTGAAGCTGGTCGTCGGCCTGCTGATCACCGGCTTTGTCGCGCTCGAACTGTCGCCGCGCTTCGCCAAGCTGGCCTTGCCGCCATCCTGGATACCTTTGGGCGGCCTGCTGTCGGGCTTCTTCGGCGGGCTTTCCGGCAACCAGGGGGCGCTGCGCTCGGCTTTCCTGATCAAGGCAGGACTCTCCAAGGAGGCCTTTGTCGGCACCGGCGCCGTCTGCGCCGTGCTGGTCGACGGGGTCCGCCTGGTGGTTTATGGGGCCGCCTTCCAGGCCGGCGGCTGGCAGGTGCTGCAAGGCAGCGAGGGGCAACTGGTGCTGGCCGCCAGCCTCTCGGCTTTTCTCGGCGCCTACTTCGGCAAGAAGCTGTTGAAGAAAGTCACGCTGCGCGCCGTCGAATTGACCGTCGCCGGCATGATGGCCCTGATCGGCCTGGCGCTCGTCAGCGGCCTGCTGTAAAGGCGCCGTCCGCCAGGCGCCACCGGAAAGTCTTGCCGCACGGAGCCCCGGGTTGATCGTGGCATAATCCCCCAATCAAAAATCATAATCAGGGGGGATGGCCGTGGCGGCGCTCATTCCGGCGATTGGTACCTGCATTTCAAGCATGACCTCCGGCGAAAGGCGTTTCGCCCAGCGTCTCGAAAGCAAGCTCGAAGACGACTGGCTGTGCTGGTACGACGTCCCGCTCGGCCCGCGCAACGTGCATCCCGACTTCGTCGTCTTCAACCCGCGCCGCGGTTTGCTGGTGCTTGAAGTCAAGGACTGGCGGCTCGACACCATCCGCGACATTGACCGGCAGAGTGCCACGCTGCTGACCAACACCGGCCTCAAGCGCCAGGTCAATCCGCTGGAGCAGGCGCGCCAGTATGCGCATGCCGTCGTCGACCTGCTCAAGCGCGACGCGCAACTGACCATCAACAGCGGTCGCCAGCGAGGCACGCTGCTGTTCCCCTGGGGTTACGGCATCGTCCTCGCCAACATCACGCGCAAGCAGTTCGACAGCACCAATCTCGGCGACGTGTTGGAGCTGCACCGCGTCATCTGCCAGGACGAAATGACCGAGGCGATCGATGCCGAAGCCTTCCAGGAACGCCTCTGGGGCATGCTGCCCTTTGCCCGCAGCGTGCCGCTGGCGCTGCCGCAGATCGACCGCATCCGCTGGCACCTATTTCCCGAAATCCGCATCGCCGCGCCGGGGCAGGGCGGGCTGTTCACCGAGCAGGAACCGGAGATCCCCGACATCGTCCGCGTCATGGACCTGCAGCAGGAACAACTGGCGCGCAGCCTCGGCGAAGGCCACCGGGTCATTCACGGCGTTGCCGGCAGCGGCAAGACGCTGATCCTCGGCTACCGCGCCGAGCATCTGGCCCAGGTCTGCGTCCGGCCCATCCTCGTGCTCTGCTACAACCAGACGCTGGCCAAGCGCCTGGCGCGCAGCATGGCCGCCCGCGGGCTGGCCGAGAAAGTGGTGGTGATGACCTTCCACCAATGGTGCCGCACCCAACTGCTCGCCTACGACGTCGGCCTGCCGAGCAACAATGAAGACAGGAACGCCTTCTTCGCCGAGATGGTCGAGCGCATCATCCGCGCCGTCGACGCCAACATGATCCCGCCCGGCCAGTACGACGCGGTGTTGATCGACGAAGGCCACGACTTCCAGCCGGCATGGCTAAAACTGGTCGCCCAGATGGTCAATCCGCACACCAATTCGCTGCTGGTCCTCTACGATGACGCGCAATCTATCTACGGCAAGGGCCGCCACAGCAAATTCAGCTTCAAGAGCCTCGGCATCCAGGCCCAGGGGCGCACCACCATCCTCAAGATCAACTACCGCAACACCCAGGAAGTGCTCGAACTGGCCAGCGGCATCGCCAGCGACCTGCTCAAACCCAGCGCCTCCGACGAAGACGGCGTGCCCATCGTCGCCCCGATCAGCGCCGGCCGCCACGGCCCAAAACCGCTGCTGATCAAGCTGCCGAGCATCCAGGAAGAAGCCGACTACATCGCCCTACACCTCAAGGAAGCCCACAAGACCGGCACCCCGTGGAGCGACATGGCGGTGATCTACCGCGACTACCCGCGCATCGGCAAACCCGTGCTGGCCACGCTCAGAAAAGCCGGCATCCCGGTCACCTACCAGGACGACATCACCTTTGGCGACAAGGAAGACACCGTGAAATTCCTCACCATGCACAGCTGCAAGGGGCTGGAGTTCCCGCTGGTGGCGATACCGGGGGCGGGTCGGGGGGAAGTGGATGAAGGGTGGAAGGATGAGGAGGCGCGCTTGTTGTATGTGGCGATGACAAGGGCGACGCGGGAGTTGGTGGTGGTTGGGGGTGAATGAAATTGACATTGAACCCTTTGGTTACTATCGCCAGAGAGCACGAAATCTGCATTCCGTTTATGTCAATTACCGATTCTGCCTCTTGAAAATGGAACTCACCGTAAGTTTGCCAACACGATAAATCAAACGGAAAAAATTAACTAATTAAACACAACCGAAACAAGCATCAAAACAGTGCGGCATAATCTTGTTTTTCAAAAAATAGTGGCGTTATTTTTTCACATCACACGGGGTTAAAAAATGAGATATAGTGAATTCTCAAGCAAAAGTCAATTGCCCGAAAACAAGCGGCGCACAATAAGAGAATTGGCTAGTTTTATTTCCGTCAGAACGGATGACAATCCAAATTATACTCTTCTACTTGGAGCTGGCTGCTCAATATCATCTGGAATTCGATCTGGAGCTGAGCTAGCTACAATGTGGCGAAATGAAATATATCAGTCAACAGTTGATAAATCAGAGTACAAAACAGAACCAGCTGAACAAGTGTCATATTTAAAATCCAATTATTCTAGCTGGTATGACCCAACAAGAGAATACTCATCACTCTTTGAGCGAAAATTTGACCTCCAGCGCCAACGTCGAATGTTTGTAGAGCATGAAGTAGCCAACAAAAAGCCATCAATTGGTTATGCCTATCTCACTGCCCTAATTGATAGCGGTCATTTCGGGACGGTGTTTACAACTAATTTTGATGACCTACTAAACGAATCGTTTTATTTGTATTCAAATGACCGTCCAATCGTTTGCGCTCATGACTCATCAATCAATAGTATAACCGTGACATCAAGGCGTCCAAAAATAATAAAATTACACGGCGATTATTTGTTTGACGACATAAAATCAACCGCTCGTGAAACTGAGTCTCTAGAGCAAAACATGAAAGAAAAATTCATTGAGTTTGCAAAAGACTACGGCTTAGTTGTTGTTGGGTATGCTGGGGGTGATCGTTCAATTATGGACTTACTGTCACTACTATTAAAAAACGAAGACTACTTCAAAGGCGGAATATACTGGTGCATTCGATCTGACTCAGAAGTTTCTGAGGAGTTAAAAAAACTAATATGGAAAGATCGTGTCTTTTTTGTAGAAATCAATGGTTTTGACGAGCTATTTGCAGAAATATTTTCCCAGGTTAATAATGGCGATATTCTTCCATTAAGCGCTTTATCGGTCACCCGTAGGCCAAATGATATAATAAATAGCTTATTATCGTCCCCATCGATGTTTCCAGAGAGTTCAGATATATTGATGGCAGCTAAGAAAAAATTAATTAGGCAATCAAAGAATTTTCGGTTTGCTGAGTCCTTAATCGATCAGAACGGGGAAAAAAAAGATTCACTTCCATTAAATGGCTTGACCGAGGATGAGCTAATAGCACTTAGCTCAATACAGAAACTAATTTCTAGCGGAGATTTCGATCAAGCAGTAAGAAAGGCCCGCAATGAATTTGAGCACAGCAATAAAAAAAGCCTAAAGGCAAAGATTCTTCGCATGATTGTTCGCTGCCACAGACTATGCGGGGACGTGTTTGCAAGCATAGCAACATGTGACGAATTAATTAGAATGCAACCAAACAACGCAAACAATTACCTATTGAAAGCACTATGCGTCGAGAATCATCACGGAAAAATTGAACATATAGAGAAAGCCATTGAAGTTGACCAGTATTCCGTATCTGCCAGAATTGACAAGGCTCGTTATCTCACACGCCTTGCTGATGATGTTCATGGCAAAGAGAATGAAGATTATCGTAATAATGCAATTTCCCAACTCGAAATAGCGACTAAGATTAATCCCTCTCGCGAAAACGAGGCCTGGGGAATACTTTTCGATGAGTATGTGAAGATTGCAATAGGCGAAAAAAGCAAAGACAAGCGCGTAACTTCCTTAATAGATAAGCTAAACGACCAAAACCCATATGGATATAATGTATTGAGGATTAGAAGCAGGCTAATTGATCAAAAATCAAACGAAAGTGATATTTCAAAGTTACTTGCTGACATTGACAAAGCTAGTGATAGAAAAAACGGTGACGATGACCACTCGCTTTATGAATTGAAGCTGATAGTCTACGAGTCAGCAAATATGATTTCAGAACTTGAAACCGAAATCCCTCTAGCCGAAGAAAAATTAAATTTCGCGCCAGATGTTGACTTGGCAATTATCCTCTCGGGGATTCTAAGGTCAAAATTTGGGCAAGACTCAAAAGCCGTTGATATTCTTGAATCTGCATTAGAAAGTTATGAGTTTAATGTGAGGGTGTTTCAAGAATTGATTGATGCTCTCACGAACTTAGAGAAGCTCGATAAAGCAAATGAATTAATAAATAAATATAAGAACAAGATCGCACCCCATTTCTTGGCAGGAATTCTTGAAAGCTTCTATATTGAGGCGGGTCAATTCGATTTGGCCATTGCCGAGCACTCCAAAAGAACAAAAATGCTAGGACTCAAGGAAGTTGGGGGTCTGGCATACATTTATTTAAAACAAGGAAATTATGAGTTAGCGGAACGAATAACTCGTGAATATTTAGAAACGTGTAATTTCTCAACAAAAGCGATTGCTGAAAATGTAAATTACGAAATTTCAAAAAAGAAACTGTCAAAAAAAATAGACCACGATAAGCTAAATTCAATTTGCAAAACTACAGACGATTTGGAAACGAAAGCAGCGATATTTGCGATTGAAGGCAAGGTAACTGAAGCAGTTGAGGCAATTCGCGAAGCAATGAAACTGGATATGACTTTTCGTTTTAGATGCAGGTCTTGGCCAGCATTTGATGAAATTAGAAATGAAAATGTATTTCTCCACGAAATTGGCCGTACTGTTCGCCTTTCCGATAGATGACCTATAAATCAGCAACCAAAGGGGGCAGAGTCAAAGGGGGCGGAGTCATTTCAACAATAGGCAAAAATAGGGGTCAGACCCCTATTTTTGCAGGAGATGTTAAAGAGTCAAATGAGTCAGAATCGTTTAATAAATTCGTAAATATCTTTCACCGCTTCGATTGATATTGAATCGGCAGATTATTAATCCAGTTCGCAACAAGCCAAATTTCAGGATCAATTAATAAACAATAGGGGTCAGACCTCTCAAGCCGCCTTGGCGTGCCGTACACCTAGCACCGGCCGCTGTTGCTCGGCCTGCAACAGATCGTAGGCCAGCTGTCCCTTCTAATCAAAGGGGTCAGAGTCATTTAATAAATTTTGAAGTGTCTCTGACCCAATTGATTTGTTTCTCCAGCGCTGCGTCGAGCCACTGATCGCACGCTGGCGGAATCAGCACTACACGCCATGGTTCGCACGGATCACCGAACCGCCACAGCTTGATGCCAACGCCGGCCCCGGCGAGCGCATGGCCCAACGGTTATGAACGTCGGAAGGTCGGGCGCTGTAAGGCTTACGCAAGCAGACGGTCCAACCGGTGTTCGGCATCATCAATTCAGTGATGCACTTCCGGCAATTCCTGCTGCGTGGCCTGCGCAAAGTCGATGGCGAATAGAGTCTGGTGGCGATCGCCTGGAATATCCGCCGGATGGCGGTGCTGGCGGGCTGAGCGCCCGCTTTGTTGACTCAACTTCTACGACCCTGTTCTGTCTTCACGTCGGATCTCTGCCCCGCCAGATCGGGTCAGAGAGCGCAGCCAATCCGACGGGCTGCTAGGTCATAGTCGCCTTCCATGTGGAGGCAATTTTGTTCTACGCCCCCGTCATGAGGCAGAACCTTGTGCCCCCATGCTCACTAATTGGAAGAAAGGCGACGACGGCGAGTTGGCAGGTGGCGAAACGATTGCCACGCTTGTCGCGCCGCTGGACATTGCAGTCGGTAATGTCCAGGACACAAGTTGTGCCTGTCAGCCATCTCTACGCAAGCCGGCGTCCGAAAAGTTGCCAAATTTCCGCCAGGGTAGTTGTTTGTAACGTTTATTCGTCCATGGTGTGAAAAGGGCCCCATTCATTTTGTCCTATACAAAATGAACTTTCTGTCCAGCGTTGACTCAGAGCAGTGCAGCCGATCTTTTTCGGCGCACTTAGCCCCCACCTATTCAGGAGATCACCATGAAAAAAATCGCTTCCGCACTAGTTCTCGCACTGGGATTCAGTGCTTCCGCCATGGCCGCCGACATTGTCGATACAGCAGTCTCGGCCGGTTCGTTCAATACCTTGGTGACGGCCGTCAAGGCGGCTGGCCTGGTTGAAACGCTCAAGGGACCAGGCCCCTTCACGGTCTTCGCGCCGACCGATGAGGCTTTCGCCAAGATTCCCAAGGATCAGTTGAACGCTCTTCTGGCGGACAAGAAGAAACTGACCGCAGTACTCACCTATCACGTGGTGGCCGGCAAGGTTATGGCCAAGGATGTCAAGGCGGGGCCAGTGAAAACGGTCGAGGGCTCGTCGGCCATGATCAAGACCGATGGTGGTCCACAAATCGACAACGCCCGCATCGTCAAAACAGATGTTCCTGCCAGTAATGGCGTGATTCACGTGATCGATACGGTCATCATGCCGCCGCAGAAAATGTCTGCCACCCCTACGGGTTCTTATTCTGGCGAGAAAATTGCAGCGGGTTCGTACTCCTATTAGGCAACGGCTTGTCTAGTCACGTTGTCTGAACCGTTGCTCAAGGCGGCCACACTACAGCGTGGCCGCCTTGAATCACCCAGGTTCGCGCCTCATCCAAGCTTGAGAACAGGCGCAGGGGGAAGGGGCTCAGTCCTGTACTTTGGTAGCTGCTGATCCCTTTAGCTAATGCTGTATTGGCGGCAACTATTGCAATTTTTATCTGGTCGTTTGATTTACTCGCTGCGGCGTCAATTGCCGCCATGTACTCAATGCCGCTTTGATCGAAAACGAGCGCATTGCACTCGCTGAAGTCATGGATGGAGTAGTGGATGGAGTCGAACCTGGGATCTGCGTGCGCCTGTTCCTGCATCTGAATCAGCTCAGCGACTGTAATGGTCCCCGACCATTTGGTAAAAAAACCGTGCTCTTCAAGAATGGTCAGATGGGGCATTGGTGGCAGGTCATCGCTGGATCAAAAGGTTCGGCACGACACCGATTCTCCACCAAATATGCCGAAAGTAATAGTGGTTGGGTCAGTGACTGCTTGTCACTGGATGGCGCAAGCCATGAACGCATCGACCGTGGTGATGTCTTGCGCCAACCAGCCTCCAGTGCTGGCCTTGCCTCGCCTTACTGGAGCTTGTATCCGGTGTGGCAGGTCACGCAGGCGCCCATGACTTCCGCCAGCGCGCCGACGGCTGGTTTGATTTCACCGGTTACCGCCGCATCCTTTGCGATGGTGCTGAAGCGGCTGGCGCTGCGGTGCATGGCGGAGCCCGCATCCTGCATACCCTTCGGCATGTATTTGGCGGAGTCGTGGGCGCCGTGCAAAGTCAGTGCCGTCATGCCGAGACGGCTTTCGGCGACGTCGGCCGCGCGGTCGTAGTCGGCGGCGGCGAGCGCCGTCTGAATCTCCTGCAGGGCCAGCAGATGATCACGCATGTTGGCCAGGGTGTGTTCTTTCATCTGTTCCGGAAACTTGACGAGCAGGCGTCCGTCGCCGGCTTGGCTCGGCGCTGCGGCATGCTGTTGATGCATGGCCGGGTCGTGCTGCTGGGCCAGACTCGGCAGGCTCAGCAAGAGTCCGAGCAGGGGAATGGTGTAGCGCATGGTCTTCTCCGTTGGGGTTGTTGTGGGCCTTGACGATACGGTAGGCTTCACGCTCTTCATATGATTGCAATCACATGGCGCGCGCTGCCCGAGATCTTGTCACCGCCTGGCCGGAGCGCCCGGAGTTCCAGGCCATGCCGCAAGGATTGCGCGAAGCCGCCTGCCTGAAGCGCTTTGACAAGGGGGCGCTGTTGTTTGCCATCGGCGATGTGCCCCGGAACATCTATTTCATTGTCCGTGGTGAAGTGCGACTGCGCCGCTATTCGCCCGAGGGCACGGAAATGGTCATGCAGCGCGCCCGGAATGGCTTCCTGGCGGAGGCCAGCCTTGAGTCGCCGTCTTATCACTGCGATGGCGTGGCGAGCGAAGCGGTGCAGACGCTGGTCTTTCCGGTTCAGGCATTCAGGATGGCATTGGCCGATTGCCCCGGTTTTCGCGCCAGCTGGATCTCGCATTTGCTCCGCGAAGTGCGGCGCGCCCGCGCTCAATGCGAGCGCATGGGCTTGCGCAATGCCGGGGCGCGCATTCTGCATTATTTCGAAACCGAGTGCCCAGGCGGACAACTACGCCTGCAGCAGACCCGGAAAGCCTGGGCCGCCGAACTGGGGCTGACGCACGAAGCTCTTTACCGGGCCCTGGCCCAACTCGCCCGGCAAGGCATTCTGCGTGTCGATGGCCCGCTCATCGAGCGGCTCGGCAAGCCGGAGTGAGTGCCCGCTCGGGTAAAGTCTCCCCCTTCGCTGCGGGCGGGTGGCGTCTGGTGTGGATCGGCGGTCGGCGGTTCAGCCGCTTACCACGGCATTTCGCCCTTGTTGACCTTGGCGCCGATATCGAGCGCGATGCCCAGGCCGGCCTGCGGATAGGCCTTCTGCATCGCCGCGATCAGCTCGGCCGCAGTTTTGGCCTTGGCGGCTTCTGCGTCGAAGCGCTGCAGGTAGTCGCGGGTGTAGCCGATGGCGCTGGCGTCGAGGGCGCTGCCGGCGGCCATGTGGCCGGGGACGACGGTGACCGGCTTGAGCGCTGCGATCTCGTCAAGCTGGGCGAACCAGGCCTGGCGTTCGCCGGGTTTCTGGGTATCGGCGGTCCACACATGCAGGTTGGCGAATATGGCGACATTGCCGGCGATGGTCTTGATCGACGGAATCCACACGTAGGGCCGATGGGCCAGTTCGCCGGTGGTGCCGCGCACTTCGATGGTTTCGCCATCGACGCTCAGGCTGGTGCCCGCCAGCAGATCCGGCACGATGGGTTGCTGCGGGGCGTTGGCCCCCATTTTTGGCGCCCAGAAAGCGAGCTTGCCGGCCAGCTTGGCCTGGATCTTTTCGCGCACGGCCGGGGTGGTCAGCACCTGGGCTTGCGGGAAGAGGTTCTTCAGCACTTCGGCGCCAAAGTAGAAGTCAGGATCGGCATTGCTGATGAAGATGGTTTTCAGCGTCTTGCCACTGTCGAGCACGTTGGCGGCAATGCGCAGCGCGTCGGCGCGGGTAAAGCCGCTGTCGATGACGATGGCTTCGCTCGGGCCGCTGATAACCACGGCATTGACGTGAAAGCTGTTGGCGTCGGCGTTATGGGTCTTGACGCTGAGCGGGGCGGCGGCCTGGGCGCCGGTCGCGGCGACGACGCCCAGCGTCAGGAGGGCGGGGAATATGAATTGGGTGAGTTGGCGGCTGTAGGACATGATGGTCTCCTTGGGGGGTAGGCAATGACTGCGGAACGAACTTTATGTTTTGCAAGATGGTTGATAAAGTTCGCTTCCGTTGATTATTTATTGCGTGGATCGATGAAATGGATCGTCTGACGGCAGTGCGCGTATTTGTCGAAGTGGCCGATCGGGGCAGCCTGACGCAGACGGCCGAGCATCTGGAGATGTCCGCGGCCATGGTCAGCCGTTATCTCGCCGCGGTGGAGGATTGGTTCGATGCCCGCTTGCTGCACCGGACCACGCGCAAGGTCAGCCTGACCGATGCCGGCCTGGCGGCGCTGCCCGCCTGCCGGCAAATGCTCGACATCGCCGAGGAGGCGCGCTCCATCGCCGCCCAGCGCAACCGTGAGCCGGCGGGCATGCTGCGGGTGACGACCGCCGCTTCGTTTGCCGACGCCCAGCTGACGGCGGCGTTGATCGAATTTCAGCAGCAGTACCCGCAGGTGGAAATCGTGCTGTCGGTGGGCGACAAGCCGACCGATCTGGTCGCCGAGCGGGTCGATCTGGCGGTGCGCATCACCAACACGCTGGACCCGGCGATGATCACGCGGCCATTGGCGCGCTGTCGCTCGCTGTTGTGCGCTTCACCCGACTATCTGCAGCGTCACGGCCTGCCGCGCACCGCCGATGATTTGCGCCGGCACCGCTGCATCGCGCACGCCTTCGGCATCGGCAAGCAGTACCGGTTGACGCATAAGGACGGCGAGACGATCAGCGTGCCGGTCAACTGGAGCTTCCATACCAACGAGACCGCCGTGCTGCGCCGGGCGGCGCTGTCCGGCGCCGGTATCACCATGCTGCCGACCTATTATCTGGGTGACGACCTGCGCAGCGGCCGCCTGGTGCACCTGTTGCCGGACCATGAGCCGGAGATGCTGGGCATCCACGCCATCTATCTGTCGCGCCAGCATCAACCGCTGGCCTTGCGCCTGCTGGTGGATTTTCTGGCGGCCCGCTTTGCCGGCGAAACGGCGCCTTGGGATAGCGCGCTCAAGGTGTAAACATGGGGCGGGATTGAAAACCGTGATCCGCGGACTTTGTTTTCGTCCAACCCGTAAATTACAATCCATCGATCTTGTCAGCCTGGAGGCTGGGTCGTACCCCTCATGGAATGTGATCGATGTTGCCTGGCGCGGCCCTGTGTCCTGGCCCGTGCCAGCTTGTTGTTCCCCACCGCCCGCATCCCGAGAGCCCGTACTCGGCCAGCACGCATCGTCAGCGCGACTGATCCCGGCAAATTCAGCGGACCTTACTGCCGGTCGCGCAGCGTTATTACCCGGAGCACCCCATGGAATTCCTGATGGATCCAGCGATCTGGATCGGCTTGCTGACGCTCGTCGTTCTGGAAATCGTGCTCGGCATCGACAATCTCGTGTTCATCGCCATCCTCGCCGACAAGCTGCCGCCGCATCAGCGCGACCGGGCGCGGCTGATCGGCCTGTCGCTGGCCTTGTTGATGCGGCTGGTGCTGCTGTTTACCGTGTCCTGGCTGGTGACGCTGACCGAACCGCTGATCTCGATCGGTCAGCTCACCTTCTCCGGGCGCGACCTGATCCTTCTCGTCGGTGGTCTGTTCCTCGTCTTCAAGGCAACGATGGAGCTGCACGAGCGCATGGAGGGCAACCTGCACCAGTCGGGTCCGAAGGCTGCCTATGCCAGCTTCTGGATGGTGGTCGTGCAGATCATCGTGCTCGATGCGGTGTTCTCGCTGGATGCGGTCATCACCGCCGTCGGCATGGTGAACCACTTGGGCGTCATGATGGCCGCCGTGGTGATTGCCATGGGCGTCATGATCCTCGCCTCCAAACCGCTGACCAAGTTCGTCAATGCGCACCCGACCGTCGTCGTCCTCTGCCTGAGCTTCCTGCTGATGATCGGCTTCAGCCTGGTGGCCGAGGGCTTCGGCTTCCACATTCCGAAGGAATACCTGTACGCGGCGATTGGCTTCTCGATCATGATCGAGACCTTCAACCAGCTGGCCTGGCGTAACCTGGCCAAGAACGAGTCGCGGCAGCCCCTGCGGGACCGGACGGCAGACGCCATCCTGAAGCTGATGGGCGGACGCCACACCAATGGCGAAACCGAAGCTGCCAGCGCCGGCCGGGAAGACGAACAAGCCCCGGCCTTCGGCGAGGAGGAACGCTTCATGATTTCCGGCGTGCTGACGCTGGCCGAACGTTCCATCCGCACCGTCATGACGCCACGGGCCGACATATCCTGGGTCGATTGCGCAGGCAATGCCGAGGACGTCCGTGCCCAGTTGCTGGCGACGCCCCATAGTCTGTTCCCGGTGTGCCGGGGCGCCCTGGACAACGTCATCGGCGTGGTCCGCGCCAAGGAACTGTTCACCGCCTTGGACAGCGGCCAGAACCTGGCCGCCTGCGCTGCCCAGTACCCGCCGATCGTGGTCCCGGACAGCATCGACGTGATCAAGATCCTGGGCGTGCTGCGCAAGGCGAAAGGCAGCCTCGTCCTGGTGGTTGACGAGTATGGGACGATGCAGGGGCTGGTGACGCCGCTCGACATCCTGGAAGCAATCGCCGGCGAGTTTCCGGATGCCGACGAAACGCCTGACATCGTCCGCGAAGGCGACGAGTGGCGGGTCAAGGGCACCGCCGACCTGCATCAGCTGGAACAATCGCTGGGCGAAGTGGAGCTGGTCAGCCCGGACGATGAATACCTGACGCTGGCTGGCCTGCTGCTGGCTCAGCACGAGGGCATGCCGGCAGTCGGCGAATCCTTCCAGTTCGGCGACTTCCGTTTCGAGGTGCTGGAGATCGCGAATCGGCGCATCGAACGGGTCCGCATCTCGCGCACGACGGATGAGCCGGTGCAGGAATAGATGGCGCAGTCCATGAACGAACAAACCCTGGTGCGGCTGGCGCTGTTTTTGCGCGATCTGGGGCGGGCCATGCATGTCAGCGGCGCACCGGCACACGATCTGGAAGCGGCGCTGCAGGAGATCGGCCAGCGCCTCGGGGTGCGGGTCGAAGGTTTTGCCGTGCTGACCTTTCTGGCGCTGACCGTGGTGGCCGGCGATCAATCGCGCCGGGTCGAGCTGCTGCGCCTGCCGCCCTACGATTTCAACATGGCGCGGCTGATTGCGCTCGATGCGTTGTGCCGCGAGATTGCCTCGGTGGATGAGCTGGACGACTACGCCGAGCGCCTGGCCACGATCATGCGGCAGCCGCCGCCATGGTCCGGCTGGGCCTTCGTCCTGATGGGTTTTCCGCTGTCCGCTTCGGTCGCGCTGCTGCTGCGTGGCGGCTGGGCGGAGGCGCTGTGCGGTGGCCTGATCGGCATGGCCTTCGTCGCCGGCTATCTCCTGTTCGCCCGCATTCCGCGCCTGGGGCCGGCGGTGCCGGTGATCCTCTGCACCCTGGCGGCGCTGGCCGCGCAGGGGCTGGCGCAGCTGTTGCCGCAGCAGGTACCGTTCATTTCGGCGGTGGCTGGCATCGTGCTGCTGCTGCCGGGTTTCATGATCACCATCGCCATGTCGGAAATTGCCACACAGAACTATCTGGCCGGCACCGGCCGGCTGACCGGCGCTTTCGTGCTGCTCTTCCTGATGGGGGCGGGGCTGGCCATCGGCACCCAGCTCAGCCTTGCCTGGCTGCCGGCGCTGCCGCTGCCGGAGGCGCTTCCTGTACTGCCGGCGTGGGCCATCTGGGCGGCCATCGCCGGGCTGGGCGTGTCCTTGATCGCCGTGCTGCAGGCGCCGCTGGCGGCGGTCAATGTCTCGGTCGGCGCCTGCCTGCTGGCCTGGGCCGTCTATTCGCTGGTCGATGCGCGCATGGGCGGCGTCGTCGGTGCCTTCGCCGCCGCCTTGGCGGTGGCCTGCGCCGGCCATCTCTACCAGTACCTGAGCAAGCGCCCGGCAGCGCTCGTCCAGATTCCCGGTCTGATCACGCTGGTCCCCGGCAGCATGGGCTTTCGTGGTGTCCATGCGCTGATCCACCAGGACAGCGCCGCCGGCATCAGCCTGATGACCGATATGGTGTTGACCGGCGCCGTGCTGGCGGTCGGCCTGCTGCTGGCTGACAACATCATGCCGTTGCTGTTCGAGCGGCGGAAGGGCGGCAGCGACTCCCCGGTGGCGTGAGCGCCTTTCGCGCGATACGCCATATCGGCTCTCTATCCTGGCGCCGGCAAGGGAAATCGCCTATCCCTACATGGCTTGCCCGATGAAATAATCCACCTCCATGGAAATCCTCATCGAAATCATCCTCAAGGCCGGCCGCTCCGCTGTCGAGCTGGCCCTTTTCGTGCTGCTGCCGGTGATGGTGGTGATGCTGGCGCTGATGCGCCTGCTTGAGGCGCGCGGCGTGCTCGACTGGCTGGTGGCGCGGCTGGCGCCGGTGTTGAAGCCGGTCGGGTTGACCGGGCTGGGGGTGTTTGCGGCGCTGCAGATCAATTTCGTCAGTTTCGCGGCGCCAATGGCGACGCTGGCGATGATGGAAACGCGCGGCGCCTCCGACCGCCACATCGCGGCGATGCTGGCCATGGTCTTTGCCATGTCGCAGGCCAATGCGGCGCTGCCGATGATGACCATGGGCCTGGATATCGCGCTGACCCTGGCGTGGTCGTTGATCGGCGGCCTGGTGGCGGCGGCGGCGACTTACTACCTGTTCGGGCGCGCGCTGTCGGGCGAAGAGGGGCGACTCGACGAGAGCCTGCAGCATCCTGTGGCGGAAAATGCCAAGGGGGTGCTCGACGTGATCAACCGGGCCGGGGCCGAAGCCTTCAAGCTGGCGGTCGGGGCGATTCCGATGCTGGTGCTGTCGCTGGTCATCGTCACCGCGTTGCGTAGCTCGGGTGCCATCGATGGCCTGACGCAACTGCTGGCGCCCGTGCTGACGGCGCTGTCGATCGACAGTGCGCTGATCCTGCCGACGCTGACCAAGTACATCGCCGGCGGCACGGCGATGATGGGGGTGATGGACGAGATGCGCCGGGCCGGCCAGATCAGCGCCGAACTGCTCAATGCCAGCGCCGGTTTCCTGATCTCGCCCTTCGATCTGCCGGGCGTTGCCGTACTGATTTCTGCCGGCCGGCGCATTGCCGCCGTATGGAAGCCGGCGGCTCTTGGCGCCTGTGTCGGCATTGCCGTGCGCACTTTCGGACATATACTTGGGGCGTGAAACCAGGGGAGTACCGATGCACGCAGCAAAACTTGCCCGGCCGGCCTTGATCGCCGCCTTTGCCTTTGTCACCGTGGCGCCGGCAGCGGCGCAGAACATCCTCGGCTTCGACGACATGTCCTGTGCCGCCTGGAGGCAGTCAAATGAAGATCCAGACCGGCGCGCTGCCTACGTCGTCTGGGTCCGCGGCTTTCTGACTGGCCACAATTACGCCTTGCCGAAGCAGCAGGTGTCGACCATTTCCAGCGGCACCATCGAGAACCATATCAACCGCTATTGCACGAGCAACCCGACCGGCCAGTTCAGCGATGGGGCGATGCGTCTGAGCGATCAGTTCTCCGGCCGCAACCAGCCGATCCGCAAGTAACTCAGGGGCTGTAGAAGACGGCCAGCCAGATCGTCGTCTGCCCCGCCGGCGTCCATTCGACGCGATGGCGGCGGTGCGGGGCGATGTCCACGAAATCGCCGGCGCGCAGGTGGCGGGCTTCGCTTTCATCGGCGAAGCGCAACCTGGCTTCGCCCTGCAGCACGGCCACCCATTCGCCCTCCGCCTGGTCGTACCAGAAATCCGGCGGGCTGCACTGGCCGCAGGAGACGATGCGCTCGAT
This sequence comes from Betaproteobacteria bacterium UBA2293, assembly GCA_002345845.1. Next base: position 30,848 of record DDWF01000231.1, read on the forward strand.
GCGCAGGCCGGGGCGGCGGAACAGGTCGGTGAAGGTCTCAGCGTCGGTGGCGGATGGCCGGGTGTAGAGGTTGTCGTTCATCCTCAGGTGGCTCCTTCTCGCCGGTAGAGGGGCAGGGCCATCAGGCGCCGGTCGATTTCCACTAACTGTTCCTCGTAGGCTGGTTGGCCAGGACCGCCGAAACGCTGGCGGAATTCGCGCTGGCGCAGGTATTCCGGCAGACCATCGAGGGCCGGCAGCAGATCGGCATCGCTGAATTCGACGGTGAGCAGGGCCTCGAGTCGTGGCGAGCGGCCGATCAGCAGTTCGCCGAAGGCGGTGCCGGCACGGTCGGCCGCCAGGTCGGCGAAGGAGAAGCCGTAACCATGGCGGGCATCGGCCATTTCCTTGTAGGTGCCGATGGCGTCGGCCAGTGGCTCGCCGGCCCAGGCGGCGAGCGCCGCCGAGATGACGAAGTGCTGGGCGCTGTCGTAGCGGCCGCCGAGGGTCAGTTTGACTGGTGGCGGGCGTGGCCAGTCTGCCGCCTCGGGAAGCAGGGCAGTCAGGTTGCGTTCGGCGAGGAAGGCGGCGAGCACGAGCAGGGCGGCGCGCTGTCCATCAGTGGAGCGCTCGGCCTTGAGCATTGGGCCGAGCACTTCCGGCAGTGCCATGGGGCTGCCGGGGGCGTGCTCGGCAAGCAGCGCCGTGAGATTGACATGAGCGGCCTGGATCAGTGCCTTGTCGGCCGATGTCGCGGCGAGCGCCCGCGCCTGTTCAAGCAGGGCTGGTTGCCAGACATAGCTGACGATCAGGCGCTGGCGGCGTGGCTCGAAGCGGGTCTGGCGGATGGCCTGGTGCAGTTGTTGCCATTCCCGGCCGTAGCCGGCGAGGGTCAGCAGCCCGCCGAGCAGTGGTTCGGCGACGGCGGCCGGCAAGGGCAGCGGTCCCAGGCGCAGCGCGGTGATCGCCGGCAGGCCGTCGGCGTCGTGCAGGGTGGCGACCACGTTGATGTGGCCGATCCCGACCAGCCAGCTGGGCTGCAGACTGACCAGCAGTTCGGCCTGGCGTTCACCGCTCAGCTTGAGTGCTGCCCGGCCGCGCAGGAAGCGGGTGGCGGCGTAATTGACCGCCTCGTCGATCAAGCTGGCGGCAATCACCGCCCGCCGGGCGTCGCCTGGCTGCAGGCGGCGCGGGTCGTTGGTCAGCAGCAGCAGGCGCGCCTGGGCGATGGATTGCGGCGTGATGGTCGCCGGCCGGCTGACCAGGGGCTGGTCTTCAAGGGTAAGGATGAGCAGTCCCCCGGCCGCCAGCACGAGCAGGAGCAGCGTGCCGGCCAGCCAGGCCAGGAGACGGAGCACGGGGTGTTAAACCCCCTGCTTGAGGCTGGCCTCGATGAACGGATCGAGGTCGCCGTCGAGCACGGCCTGGGTGTTGCCGGTCTCGTGGTTGGTGCGAAGATCCTTGATGCGCGACTGGTCGAGCACGTAGGAACGGATCTGGTGGCCCCAGC
>DDWF01000231.1:32475-32652 GCA_002345845.1 Betaproteobacteria bacterium UBA2293
CGGAGTCGGTCTTGTTGATGTGCTGACCACCGGCGCCGGAAGCGCGGTAGGTGTCGGTGCGCACGTCGGCCGGGTTGATGGCGATCTCGATCGAGTCATCGACTTCCGGGAAGACGAAGACCGAGGTGAAGCTGGTGTGGCGGCGGGCGTTGGAGTCGAACGGCGATTTGCGCACCA
>DDWF01000328.1 GCA_002345845.1 Betaproteobacteria bacterium UBA2293
TGGTGATTTTCTTGGTGTTCTGGACCGATTTGATCTTGGTCCGAATCTCTTTACCGCCGGCCATGGCGTTCTCCTAATGCTCGCGGCGGGCAGCCCCAGGCGAACCTACGCACTTCCGCAAGGGGCAGCGAACCAAATTGGCAAATATGGTTAGCGCGGGATGCCATTATGCTCAGGCCCAGGTTTTCTTGAACGCGGCGACAGCGGTTGCCATTTCGGCTTCGCCTTCCTTGTCCAGATCCTTGGTCGACTCGATCTTGTCCATCAGCGCACCATACTGCTGATGCATATACTGTTGAAGCGCCGCCTCGAAGGCAAGAATGCGCGCACCGTCAACATCATCCAGATAGCCCTGGTTCACCGCGAAGAGCGATACGGCCATGTCGGCGACCTGCAGTGGGGAATACTGCGCCTGCTTCATCAGTTCGGTAACGCGCCGGCCACGCTCCAGCTGCTTGCGGGTGGCTTCGTCCAGATCGGAAGCAAACTGCGCGAAGGCAGCCAGTTCGCGGTACTGGGCCAGGGCCAGACGGACACCGCCGCCGAGCTTCTTGATCAGCTTGGTCTGGGCGGCACCACCGACGCGCGACACCGAGATACCGGCGTTGATCGCGGGACGGATACCGGCGTTGAAGAGGTCGGTTTCCAGGAAGATCTGACCGTCGGTGATGGAGATCACGTTGGTCGGAACGAAGGCGGAAACGTCACCGGCTTGCGTTTCGATAACCGGCAGGGCGGTCAGCGAACCAGTCTTGCCTTTGACGGCACCGTTGGTCAGCTTCTCGACCCAGGCGGCGGAAACGCGGGCAGCGCGCTCGAGCAGACGGGAGTGGAGATAGAAGACGTCGCCCGGATAGGCTTCACGGCCCGGCGGACGGCGCAGCAGCAGGGAAACCTGACGGTAGCCCCAGGCCTGCTTGGTCAAGTCGTCATAAATGATCAGGGCGTCTTCACCGATGTCGCGGAAGTACTCGCCCATGGTGCAGCCGGCATACGGTGCCAGGTATTGCAGGGCAGCGGATTCGGAAGCGGAGGCGGCGACGACGATGGTGTATTCCATGGCGCCATGTTCTTCGAGCTTGCGCACGACGTTGGCGATGGTGGAAGCCTTCTGGCCGATGGCGACATAAACGCAGAAGAGGTTCTTGCCCTTCTGGTTGATGATGGCGTCGACAGCGACGGCGGTCTTGCCGGTCTGACGGTCGCCAATGATCAGCTCGCGCTGGCCGCGGCCGACCGGAACCATGGAGTCGACGCACTTGAGGCCGGTTTGCACCGGTTGCGAAACCGACTGACGCCAGATGACGCCGGGGGCGACCTTTTCGATCTTGTCGGTGAGCTTGGCGTTGATCGGACCCTTGCCATCGATCGGCTGACCGAGGGAGTTGACCACGCGGCCGAGCAGCTCGGGACCAACGGGAACTTCCAGAATGCGACCGGTCGTCTTGACGACGTCGCCTTCGGAAATGTGTTCATAAGGACCAAGAACCACCGCGCCGACGGAGTCACGCTCGAGGTTGAGCGCCATGCCGAAGGTGTTGCCGGGGAATTCCAGCATTTCGCCCTGCATGACATCCTGCAGGCCGTGCACACGGCAGATACCGTCAGTAACGGAAACCACCGTGCCCTGCGTGCGCACTTCCGATGCGCCTTGCAGGTTCTGGATCTTGCTCTTGATCAGTTCAGAAATTTCGGAAGGATTCAACTGCATGAAATTCTCCTAGTTGTTCAGCGCCGTAGCCATGGCGTCGAGCTTGCCGCGAACCGAAACATCCAGCATCTGGTCGCCAACGATTACCTTGATACCGCCGATAAGTGCCGGGTCCACCGACACGGTCGCTTCGAGCTTGCTCTTGAAAACAGCTTCGAGTTGGGGTACCAGGGCTTTTACCTGATTGTCGTCAATCGAGAAGGCCGAAACAATTGTGGCCTGCTTGGTGCCTTCCTCGGCCTGCTTGTAGCTTTCGTACAAGCCGGCGATTTCGGGCAACAGCCCCAGACGGTCGTTGTTGGACAGCAGCTGGATGAAATTCGACAGCTCCGTATCTACCGCCGTACCGCAGGCAGACCGGAAGAGGTCGACCAGTTGCGGGGCCGCCACGTTGGGATCGCTGATTGCCGCACGGGCGTCAGCGTTGGCGGCCACCTGACCGAGCAGGGTGACCTGCTCGGACCACTTGGCCAGATTGCCGCTTTCCTTGGCCACCCGAAACAGGGCTTCGGCGTAAGGGCGGGCGATAGTGACGGATTCAGCCATTGCTTACAGGTCCTGTTTCAGGGCGACCAGCATGTCAGCATGCGCGGACGCGTTGATTTCCTTGCGCAGGATCTTTTCGGCGCCGGCGACAGCCAGTTCGGCGACACGCTCGCGAAGCTGCTGCTTGGCACGTTCGACTTCCTGGTCGATTTCGGCCTTGGCACCAGCGACGACCTTGTCGGCCTCGACCTTGGCGTTGCCCTTGGCTTCTTCGACGATCTGCTGCGCACGCTTTTCGGCTTGGGCGACGAGTTCCGAGGATTTCTCCTTGGCTTCACGCAACGCATCGGCGGAACGCTTGGCAGCAAGCTCTTGTTCGTGCTTGCCGCGTTCTGCCGCAGCCAGGCCATCAGCGATCTGGGCTTGCCGGTCTGCCATCGCTTTTTGCAGCGGCGGCCAGACATACTTCATCGTGATCCAGATGAAGACAGCGAACCAGATTGCCTGGCCAATCAGTGTAGCGTTGATATTCACGCTAACCTCCTGGTGAGTAGGGTTACAGGGGCGCGGTTATTACTTCAGCAGAGCCAGGAACGGGTTTGCGAAGAGCAGGAACAGAGCGATACCAACACCGATCATGGTCACGGCGTCGAGCAGACCGGCGACGATGAACATCTTGACTTGCAGCGTGGGGATCATTTCCGGCTGACGGGCAGCGCCTTCCAGGAAACGGCCGCCGAGGATACCGAAGCCGATGGCGGTGCCCAGAGCGCCGGCACCGATCAGGATGGCCACGGCGATAGCGGTGTTGGAGAGAACGGTTGCGAGTTCCATGTTTACTCCTCAGTAAGGTAGGTTAATGCGGGGTTGAAGTTAAAAACTACTGAAAAAACTGCTACGAACTTAGTGCGACTCTGCGGCCATCGACATGTACACGATGGTCAGCATCATGAACACGAAGGCTTGCAGGGTGATGATCAGGATGTGGAACAGAGCCCAGGGCAGAGCCAGGGGAAGCTGCCAGATACCAAGCAGGGCGATCAGGATGAAGACCATTTCGCCGGCGTACATGTTGCCGAAGAGTCGCAGGGACAACGAGATCGGCCGGGCGATTTCTTCAACGATACGGAACAGAAGGTTGACCGGGGCGAGCTTGAGGCCAAACGGAACCGCGAAAACTTCATGCATGAAGTGGCCGAAACCCTTGACCTTCAGGCCCATGAAGAGCGTGATGAAGAACACCGACAGCGCCATGGCGAAGGTCAGGTTGGGGTCGGTGGTCGGTACCACCTTGAGATAATCAACGCCAACGGCAGCGGCGGTGACCGGCAGGAAATCGACCGGGATCAGGTCCATGGCGTTCATGACGAACACCCAGACGAAAATGGTGATGGCCAGCGGGGTAACCAGGGCGCTCTTGCCGTGGAAGGTGTCCTTGACCTGCTGGTCGACCATGCCGACGACCATTTCGATGAACGATTGCAGGTTGCCCGGAACGCCGGAGGTGGCCCTGCTGGCGACCTTGGCCATGAGGCCGAAGACGATCAGGCCGAGAATGCCCGACACCAGTAGGGTGTCAAGGTGAAAGGTCCAGAATCCATGACAGTGACCGGTGGCATCCTTGGCGGCGTCGGAGCAGACGGCCAGGTTGGTCAAGTGGTGTTGGATATAGCCCGTTGTGGTCAGCGTGCCGCCCTCTGCGCTCATGTTTTCTCCAGTCAGCCTAGCGTTGCTTCAGCAGTGCCATCCAGTAGATGACGAAGGTTGATGTGTACCCAAGAAAGAGCGGCAGGGCCGCCACTTCCTTGTACCCCCAAAACACCAGCGCAAACCCGGCAAGAGTCAGTAAGAACTTGAACCCCTCTCCGGCTGCCTGCGCCCGATAAACCTTGACCGGGTCGCTAGCCGAACCCATTCGCATGGCTCTCAGCACGTAGCCGAGATTGGCGATGAACCCGATTGACCCCCCGATCAGAACGGAGACAGCTGCATTCGCATCAACAAAAAGTCCGGCGCCTGCGGCCAGGACAATCGTCAGTGCCGCTTGCCGGCTGAGTATCCAGCTTACTTGCGGGTGCACTGCATGCCTCGTTCAGAAACCTTGCGAGTGTAAACAAGTCTTACAGAAGAGTCAATTGTTGCAATGCACAAAATGAGGGTTTTCCCGTATCTGACGTGGCTTTGGCAAAAGCTAAGGATCAATTGCGCAGGCGACCCAGAAGCCCGTCGAGTTGATCGAGGCTGGCGAACTCTATAGTCACTCGACCGGCGCCCTTTTTGGTGGTGCGGATGGCGACGGTGGCACCGAGTCCATCGGAGAGTTCCTCCTGCAGGCGGAGCAGGTCACGGTCCACCGGTTGGTCGGTCTTTTTCGGTGGATTGAGGATCTGCTGGACGAGGCGCTCGGCTTCCCGCACCGACATTCCCTTGTCGACGATGCGCCGGGCGATCGCCAGCTGCTGGGCGCCGGGCAGCGGCAGCAGGGCGCGGGCGTGGCCCATGTCAAGCTGGCCGGTCATCAGCAGTTCCTGCACCGGGGCGTTCAGTTGCAGCAGGCGCAGCAGGTTGGTGGCGGCTGGACGCGAACGGCCTACGGCGTCGGCGGCCTGCTGGTGGGTCAGGCCAAATTCGTCGATCAGCCGCTGCAGGCCCTGCGCTTCTTCGAGTGGATTGAGATTTTCGCGCTGGATGTTCTCGATCAGCGCCATCGCCAGCGCCTGCTCGTCGGGAATACCGCGGACCAGCACCGGGACTTCGCCTAGGCCGGCCTGCTGGGCGGCGCGCCAGCGACGTTCGCCGGCAACGATTTCGTAGCGTTCGGCGCCCGGAGTCTTGTCGACAGCGCGCACGAGGATCGGTTGCATGACACCCTGGGACTTGATCGAGCTGGCCAGTTCGGCCAGCGATTCCGGGTCCATATGTGTACGCGGTTGGTATTTGCCGGGTTTCAGCCGGTCGACCGGCAGGTTACGCAGTTCATCCTCGGGTTTTGCATCGCTACCGCTGAGCAGTGCGTCGAGGCCGCGGCCCAGTCCCTTCATCTTGATCATTTGGCGACCCTTTCGAGAATTTCGCGAGCGAGCGCGGTGTAGGCCTGCGCGCCCCTGGAGTTTTTGTCGAAGGCGATGACCGGCTTGCCGTAGGACGGCGCCTCGGCCAGGCGGACGTTGCGCGGCACGATGGTCTGGTAGACCTTGTTGCCGAAATGACTTTCCAGTTCGTTCGACACCTGCTGGGTCAGCGTGCTCTGGCCGTTGTACATGGTGCGTAGCAGGCCCTCGATTTCCAGCCGGGAATTGAGGTGGTGGCGCACCTTGCGCAGGGTTTCAACGAGGTCGGACAAGCCTTCCAGTGCGTAGTACTCGCACTGCATCGGGA
>DDWF01000184.1 GCA_002345845.1 Betaproteobacteria bacterium UBA2293
CAGTCAATCTGACCGACGGCCTCGACGGACTGGCGATCATGCCGACGGTCATGGTCGCCTCGGCTTTCGTGCTTTTTGCCTATGTCACCGGCCATGCGGTCTATGCCAAGTACCTGCTGATTCCCTATGTGCCGGGCGCTGGCGAACTGTGCATCCTGCTCGGCGCGGTGGCCGGCGCCGGTCTCGGCTTCCTCTGGTTCAACGCCTATCCGGCCGAAGTCTTCATGGGCGACGTCGGCGCCCTGGCCCTCGGCGCTGCGCTCGGTACCGTCGCCGTGATCCTGCGTCAGGAAATCGTGTTGCTGATAATGGGCGGCGTCTTCGTCGTCGAGACCCTGTCGGTGATGCTGCAGGTCACCTGGTTCAAATACACCAAGAAGAAGTTCGGCGAGGGCCGGCGCATCCTGCGCATGGCGCCGCTGCATCACCACTTTGAACAATCGGGCTGGAAGGAGACGCAGGTTGTCGTCCGCTTCTGGATCATCACCATCATGCTCGTACTGATCGGGCTATCCTCGTTGAAGCTGCGTTGACATGGATCTGGCCGGCAAACGCGCGGTAGTGGTCGGACTCGGCGAGTCCGGGCTGGCGATGGCCAAGTGGCTGCATCGCCAGGGCGCACGCGTGCGCGTCGCCGATACGCGCGACAACCCGCCGAACCGCGAGGCACTCGAACAGGTTGCCCCCGGCGCCGAACTGCTGGCCGGGCCGTTTACCGCCGCCACCTTTGCCGGTGCCGATTTGGTCACGCTGTCTCCCGGGGTCGCCAAGGCCACGCCGGAGATTGCGGCGCTGAGCGTGCCGGTGATCTCCGAGATCGAGCTGTTCGCAGCCGGGGTCCGTGACCAGGTGCCGGCTTCCAAGATCGTTGCCATCACCGGCAGCAACGGCAAGACGACAACGACGGCGCTGACCGCCCATCTGCTCAACGGCGCCGGCATCCCGGCCGTCGCTTGCGGCAACATCTCGCCATCGGCCCTCGATGCGCTGATGGATGCTCTGGATTCCGGCAAGCTGCCGCAGGTCTGGGTGGTCGAACTGTCCAGCTTCCAGCTGGAAACGACCCACCACCTGCTGGCCGATGCAGCCACCCTGCTCAACGTCTCGGAAGACCACCTCGATCGTTACGAGGGCAGCCTGGCTGCCTACGCTGCCGCCAAGGGCCGCGTCTTTCAGGGCAAGGGCGTCATGGTGCTCAACCGCGCCGATGACTGGTCGATGGCCAACGGTCGCTGCGGCCGGCTGATGATCACTTTCGGCCTGGACAAGGCACCACGCGGCATCGACTACGGTTTTGTCAACGGCGCGCTGTGCAAGGGCAATACGCCCCTGGTGAGCATCGACCGGCTGCGCCTGTCCGGCTTACACAACGCCGCCAATGCCTTGGCGGCGCTGGCCTTGTGCGACGCCATCGGTATCGATCCGGAACGCCTGATCGGGCCGTTGGAAACCTTCACCGGTCTGCCGCACCGCGTCGAGACGGTGGCTGAGATCGACGGCGTCCTCTATGTCGACGACTCCAAGGGCACCAATGTCGGCGCCACGCTGGCCGCCATCGAAGGCATGGGCCGGCCGGTGGCCATCATCCTCGGCGGCGAGGGCAAGGGCCAGGATTTCTCGCCGCTCAAGGCGGCGCTGCAAAAACATGGCCGTGCCGTGGCCTTGATCGGCCGCGACGCGGCAGCCATCGGCATGGCACTGGAAGGCAGTGGCGTGCCGACCTGCATCGTCGGCGACATGCCGGCCGCCGTGCGCTGGCTGGCCGCCCAGGCACAGGCCGGGGACTGCGTGCTGTTGTCGCCAGCCTGCGCCAGCCTCGACATGTATCGCAACTACGCCCACCGCGCCCAAGCCTTCATCGACGCGGTCAGGGAGCTGGCATGCTGATCTCGGCCCTCGACACGCCGCGCCGCCAGGTCGCCGAAATCGACTACGCGCTCCTGTGGAGCGTCATGCTGCTGCTCTTCGCCGGTTTGGTGATGGTCTATTCGGCCTCGATCGCCATCGCCGAGGGCGGCCGCTTCACCAACAATCAGCCGGCCTACTACCTGGTCCGCCATGGCATCTTCCTCGGCATCGCCCTGATCGCCGCCGCGGTGACTTTCCAGGTGCCGCTGTCCCTGTGGCAAAAATACGCACCGTGGCTGTTCATGATTGGCGTCGTGCTGCTCGCCATCGTGCTGATTCCCGGTATCGGCAAGGATGTGAACGGCGCCCGCCGCTGGCTGCCGCTCGGCTTTGCCAACCTGCAGCCGTCGGAACTGATGAAGTTGTTCGCCGTGCTTTACGCCGCCGACTACACGGTGCGCAAGATCAACGTCATGCACGACCTGAAGCAGGCCTTCCTGCCGATGTTCGGCGCCATGGCCATCGTCGGCATGCTGCTGCTGAAGGAGCCGGATTTCGGCGCCTTCGTCGTCATCATCGCCATCGCCATGGGCATCCTCTTCCTCGGTGGCCTCAAGGCGCGGCTGTTCGCGCTGCTTACCGTCGGTTTGCTGGTCGCTTTCGCCATCATGATCGTCGTCTCGCCCTACCGGCGCGATCGCGTGTTCGGCTTCATGGATCCGTGGGCCGATGCCTTCGGCCGCGGCTACCAGCTGTCGCATTCGCTGATCGCCTTCGGCCGCGGTGAATTGTTCGGTGTCGGCCTCGGCGGCAGTGTCGAAAAACTGTTCTACCTGCCGGAAGCGCATACCGACTTCCTGTTGGCGGTGATCGCCGAGGAACTCGGCTTTGTCGGTGTGCTGGTGGTGGTTGCCCTGTTCGCCATCGTCGTCCAGCGCGCCTTCGCCATCGGCCGCCAGTGTGTCCAGCTCGACCGTCTGTACGCCGCCCTGGTGGCAATGGGCATCGGCATCTGGCTGGGCGTTCAATCCTTCATCAACATGGGCGTGAACATGGGCCTGCTGCCGACCAAGGGCCTCACCCTGCCGCTGATGAGCTTCGGCGGTTCCGGCATCCTCGCCAATTGTGTGGCGGTGGCGATTCTCCTCAGGGTTGACTGGGAGAACAGGCAATTGATGCGAGGTGGAAAGCTATGAGCAAAACCATCCTGATAATGGCCGGCGGTACCGGCGGCCACATTTTCCCGGCCCTCTCGGTCGCCCAGAAGATGCGTTCGGCCGGCTGGCGCGTCGTCTGGCTTGGCAATCCGGAAGGCATGGAAGCGAAGCTGGTGCCGCAGCATGGTTACGAGATGGTCTGGGTCAAGTTCTCGGCGCTGCGCGGCAAGGGCATCGTGCGCAAGCTGCTGCTGCCGTTCAACCTGCTGCGTGGCTTCTGGCAGGGCTTGCAGGCCATCCGTCAGGTGCGCCCCAACGTCGTGCTCGGCATGGGCGGCTACATCACTTTCCCCGGCGGCATGATGGCGGCGCTGACCGGCGTGCCGCTGGTACTGCATGAACAGAATGCCGTTGCCGGCCTGGCCAACCGTGTGCTGGCCGGTGTTGCCGATCGCATCCTGAGCGGCTTCCCGGAAGTCTTCAAAAAGGGTCAGTGGGTGGGCAATCCGGTGCGTGACGAAATCGCCCGTCTGGCGCCGCCGGCCGAACGCTTCGCCGGGCGCAGCGGGGCGCTGCATGTCCTCGTCGTCGGCGGCAGCCTCGGCGCCCAGGCGCTCAATGAAACGCTGCCGCTGGCGCTGGCCTTGCTACCTGCGGATGAACGTCCGGCGGTCGTCCACCAAGCTGGCGAAAAGCATAGCGCGGCGCTCGCCGCGGCCTATGCCGCGGCCGGTGTCGAAGCGCACACGACGGCCTTCATCGAAGACATGGCGGGCGCCTATGCCTGGGCCGATCTGGTGATCTGCCG
>DDWF01000146.1:0-153 GCA_002345845.1 Betaproteobacteria bacterium UBA2293
CAAGCCGGTATACAATAGCGCGATTGTCATTGCAGCAGTTCTCAGAGGAGCACCTTTTGATGTCACGGATGCCACGTTTCTTGTCCATGCCCATGTTTTCTCTGGCCACGCTCACACTGGCCTGCGCCGTGCAGGCCAGCGAGCCGGCCAAGC
>DDWF01000146.1:301-598 GCA_002345845.1 Betaproteobacteria bacterium UBA2293
ATCCCATCATGAACGGCATGATCGCCGCCTTCACCGAAGAGCAGATGCAAGACTTCGCGGCCTACTTTGCCTCACAAAAACAGCTTGGGGGCGAACTCAAGAATCGCGCCACCTTTGAACTGGGCCGCAAGCTGTATCGTGCCGGAGATGCCAGCAAAGGCTTACCGGCCTGTGCCGGTTGCCATGGCCCGACCGGCACCGGCCTGCCGGCGCAGTATCCGCGCATTGCCGGCCAATTCAGCGAGTACACCGAAGCCCAGTTGAAAGCCTTTCGTGTCGGCGAGCGCGCCAATGATC
>DDWF01000146.1:606-2959 GCA_002345845.1 Betaproteobacteria bacterium UBA2293
AATCAGTGCCGTCGCAGACTACATCTCCGGTCTGCATTAAGGGTCCGCCGCAAGCTCCACCCCTCCCGTCCTCCATGCGCGGGGAGGCGACTGTTGCGCGCTACGCCCGTCTGTTACGGGGAGCGTCATGTGAGCTTTGTTGGGGATTGCGGCGATCATGAAACCACTCGGCATCCGCAGCCGCATCCTGCTGGTTGCCATGGTGCCGGNNGGTGGCATTGCTGATCACGGCTGTGCTGTTGTTCGAGCAATCGAATCAATTGCATGTCGAGCAGCATCGCCGCCTGGCTGCGCTGGCCCGGCAATTGGCCGCTGCTGCCGAATATGATCTGTTTGTCGGCGGCGTCGAAGGTCTGCACAGCCTCCTGACCGCTGCGGTTTCCGAGCCTGATGTGCATGGGGCAGCCATTCTCGATGCCCATGGCGAAGTGCTCGCAACGACCGTGCCGGTTTCGCGCTTGCCGCTTGCGGATGTCGCAATTATCGGTTTTGATCCGCCGCCTGGTGTTGAACCCTTGCTGCACTGGCATGTTCAGGATATACGCGCAGCCAGCAACGCCGATAGCGATCTGTTCTCGGTGCCCCAGAGCCGGGACATGCCACCGCTAGGCCAGTTGCATCTGCTGGTTTCAAACCAGTCCCTCAACGAGGAAATACTGCGCGCCGCCGGCTACGCATCACTGGCGATGGTGTTTGTTCTGTTGTTTGCCGCCATCCTGGCACTGGCACTGTCGCGCGGTCTCATCAACATGTTGAACAGTATCCGCGGCGTTGTTGCCGGGATTGGCCAGGGCCGCACCCATCTGCGGGTGGCGGGTGCCGGCGCGGATGAACTGGGCAATCTGGCTGATGGCATCAACGAGATGGCGGCGGCGGTGGCGCAAACCCAGGAAGAACTGGCCGCCCGCATTGCCAAGGCCACCGCGACCTTGCGTCATGAGCGCGACGACGCCGAAGCCGCCGCCCAGTCGCGCAGCCGTTTCTTTACCGCGGCAAGCCACGACCTGCGCCAACCGGTTCAAGCGCTCGGCCTGTTTGTCGACCGGCTCGAGCGCGATGCGCGTCGCAGCCCGCTGTTGCCGCAAGTGAAGAAACTTGCGCAGACCGTGCGCAGCCTGCAGGCTCTGCTCGACACCCTGTTCGACTTCTCGCGGATCGATGGCAAGGTGTATCAAGTGGAACGCCGACCCGTAAGCGCCACCGAGGTCATCGGCCACCTCGTCGATGACTTTGCCGAAATGGCACATGCCAAGGGTCTGGAGTTGCGCACCCGGATAAGCGACTGCTGGCTGATGACCGATCCGGCGATGTTGCATCGCATACTGCTCAACCTGCTCAGCAATGCCTTGCGCCATACCAGGCAGGGCGGCATTCTCGTTGTCAGCCGCTGCAGTGCCGAGCATACGCGCATCGAAGTCTGGGATACCGGCCCGGGTATTCCGGAGGCTGCGCACGATGCGATCTTCGAGGAACTGGTCCAACTCGACAACCCCGAACGCGATCCATCCAAAGGATTGGGGCTGGGGCTCGCCATCGTGCGCCGTACGGCTGCACTGCTCGATCATCCTGTGCATCTGTGTTCGCGGGTAGGCCATGGTTCGCGCTTCAGCATCACCATTCCACGGGTCCCGGCACCGCTCCGGGAAGATGAATTCGCGGAGTCTTCGGATGATCCCCTGGCGGGCGCGCGCATCCTGTTGCTGAGTGATGACCCTGCCGCAATGCCCGAACTGTTCGCCCAACTCACCGACTGGGCTTGCGTGGTTTCGCTTTGCGCGACCGCGGAAGCGGCGAAAGACCGGATCGCCAGCAGCGGCCCGCCTGCCGTGCTGATCTGGGACATGCAGCAAGGCACGTCGGGAACGGAAATGGCCCGGACCACACTCGACTGGCTCACCGCCACCACCGGTCATCCGCTGCCGGCGCTGATCATCAGCAAGGGGCCGGGCCCGGCTCCGGCGCAATCCGCTGACGGTGTTCCGCACCTGCTGTTGTCGCGACCCTTCGGGCCGGCCCGCCTGCGCGCGCTGCTCACCCACCTGCTGACCGTGCAGGAGGAGGACAATTACCCGCCCGAAGCGCCGGGCGGGTGAAAGCGCAGGATGGCGCGCCCGTCGGGGGCGACGCGGGGCGCCACCTTCCACGCATGGCCATAGACGATCTCGAAGCGTGCCGGCAGCAGCCCGTCGACCCGCTCCCAGGTGGCGAACACCTGGCGCCACTGGCGCCAGCCGAGCCGGCCGAGCAAGCCATCGCGTACGCCGAGCCGGCGTTGGTCGGCCAGGAAACCGCGCGGGGTCGGATAGGTCAGCGTCAGCATTTCCATTTCCATCACCGGGTCGGCAAAGCCTGC
>DDWF01000262.1 GCA_002345845.1 Betaproteobacteria bacterium UBA2293
AGTCGGCGCTGGCGGTACGGCGATCTGCGCCAGGAATTCGTCAGGCAGATCGTTCAACTCATGCAGCAGGCGGCGCAGGGAATAACCCATCTGCACGGTCTCGGCGCGCAGTTCGGCTGTTTCGCGGCTGGCGAGATACTGTGCGTCCAGGTCCAGCGCCGTACCCGCTACGGGGCATTTCATCTCGTGAGCGCCGACCCGCCAGGCTGCCAGCATGCGCGCCAGCAGCGGCGCCTCGAAGCGGCCGAGATTCCATTCAAGCTGGTCGCCGATCCACGTCAGCGCCGTCGCCTCGCCCTGCACCGTGCCGTCCTCGACCGCCCACTCCAGTCCCTGCGAATAGGTATAGGCGCCGACCGGTAGCGCGGGACTGGCGAGTTGCAGGAGTCGCGTCAGCGCCAGGCTCATGATTTCTGGAAGTGGTCGTGGATGCGCGCGCCGTGGGCACCATGGGCGCCCGCATGTCCATAGGCACCGCTCTCGGGTTCGAAGGGCGCTTCGATTTCTGCGACCTTCAGCCCGAGGCCACGCACCATCTCGCCGAGCACATGGTCGGCGGCGAAACGCAGCCGACCCGGCTGTAGCTCGACGGCGACGTGGCGGTTGCCCAGATGGTAGGCGGCCTTGGCGAGCAGCAGCGGATCGCCCTCAGTTGCGTCGATGGCGGCCTCCATGAGCTTTTCCGGTGCGGCAAGCACCTCGACGACGCGCCCATCGTTGGCCATCAGCTTGTCGCCGCCACGCAGCACCGTGCCGCGTTCGAGGAAGAGGCCGCAGTCCTCGCCGCTCGCGAGTTGCGTGCGCAGACGGCTCTTGCAACGCGTCTCGAAAGCGAGTTCCAGACGCTCGGTAGCGACGGCTTGCGGAGCGGCGAATTTCTCGATCAGCAGCATGGCTAGAACAGGAAGTAGCGTTGCGCCATGGGCAGCACCTGCGCCGGTTCGCAGACCAGCAGTTCGCCATCGGCGCGCACCGCATAGGTTTCGGCGTCGACCTCGATCAGCGGCGTGGCGCTGTTGTGCAGCATGTCGGCCTTGGTCACCGTACGGCAGTGCTTCACCGCTTCCAGCCGCTTGGCGAGGCCCAGCGCATGGACGGCGGGATTTTGCAGCGCGGCCTGCGAAACAAAGGTGAGCGAAGTCTGCAGTGCCTTGCCGAAACTGCCGAACATCGGCCGGTAGTGCACCGGCTGCGGCGTCGGAATCGAGGCATTCGGATCGCCCATTGCCGCCGCCGCGATCATGCCGCCCTTGAGGATCAGGCTGGGCTTGACGCCGAAGCAGGCCGGTTTCCAGAGCACCAGGTCGGCGAGCTTGCCCGGCTCGATGGAGCCGACCAGATGAGCAATGCCGTGGGAACGCGCCGGGTTGATGGTGTACTTGGCAATGTAGCGTTTGATGCGCTGGTTGTCGTTGCGCACCGTGTCTTCCTTGAGCGCGCCGCGCTGCAGCTTCATCTTGTGCGCCGTCTGCCAGGTGCGGATGATGACCTCGCCGACGCGGCCCATGGCCTGTGAATCGGACGACATCATCGAGAAGGCCCCGAGATCATGCAGGATGTCTTCCGCGGCAATGGTCTCGCGACGGATGCGCGATTCGGCGAAGGCGACATCCTCGGCGATGCCCGGGTCGAGGTGGTGGCAGACCATCAGCATGTCGAGATGCTCGTCGATGGTGTTCACCGTGTAGGGCATGGTCGGATTGGTGGATGACGGCAGCACGTTCGGCAGGCTGGCGGCCTTGATGATGTCCGGCGCATGGCCGCCGCCGGCACCTTCGGTGTGATAGGTGTGGATGGTGCGGCCCTTGAAGGCGGCAAGGGTGGCCTCGACGAAGCCCGATTCGTTCAGCGTATCGGTATGGATGGCCACCTGCACATCCATCTGCTCGGCCACCGTCAGGCAGTTGTCGATGGCCGCCGGCGTGGTGCCCCAGTCCTCATGCAATTTGAGGCCCATCGCTCCCGCCGCCACCTGCTCCTTGAGCGCACCCGGCAGCGAGGCATTGCCCTTGCCAAGGAAGCCCAGGTTCATCGGGAAAGCCTCGGCGGCGGACAACATCGAATGGATGTGCCACGGCCCCGGCGTGCAGGTTGTCGCATAGGTTCCCGTCGCCGGACCGGTGCCGCCACCGAGCATGGTGGTGACGCCGGACATCAGCGCCTCCTCGATCTGTTGCGGGCAGATGAAATGGATGTGCGCATCGATGCCGCCGGCCGTGACGATCATGCCCTCACCGGCGATGACCTCGGTGCCGGCGCCAATGGGGATCGTCACACCCGGCTGCACGTCCGGGTTGCCGGCCTTGCCGATGGCGGAAATCATGCCGCCCTTCAGGCCAATATCGGCCTTGACGATGCCCTGCACGGCATCGATGATCAGCGCATTGGTGATCACCGTGTCGGCCACGTCTTTGGACAATCGCTGGCTCTGGCCCATGCCATCGCGGATCACCTTGCCGCCACCGAACTTCACTTCCTCGCCGTAGATCGTGTAGTCCTTTTCGACCTCGATCCACAGTTCCGTGTCGGCCAGGCGTACGCGGTCGCCCACCGTGGGCCCGAACATCTCGGCATAGGCGTTTCTGGAAATTTTCATGTCGTCGCCTCCGCAGGGCCGCCCCGAGGAGGCGACAATTCAACTAACTGGAGCGGGCCAGGCCCGCGAACCAAAGTCACCCCCTTCCTCGGGAAGGGGGGCGGGAGGAAGGGGGTCATAGTTTTCCCATGACCTTGCCCTGAAAGCCATAGACCCTGCGTTCGCCGGCATAGTCGACCAGCTCGACGGTGCGCGTCTGCCCCGGTTCGAAGCGCACCGCCGTGCCGGCCGAGATGTTGAGCCGCATGCCGTGCGCCTGGGCGCGGTCGAAGGCGAGCGCTTCATTGGTCTCGAAGAAATGGTAGTGGGAGCCGACCTGAATCGGCCGGTCACCGGTGTTCGCCACCACCAGCGTCGTCGTGCGGCGGCCGACGTTGAGCTCGATTTCGCCGGGCTCGATGCGCAGTTCACCTGGAATCATGGTGCCGACTCCGTGGGTTTCAGGGCCGCCAGCGGCGCAGCGCCAGCGCGCCGGCAATGCCGGCCACGACAGCGCCGAGCGCCAGCGCAAGATGGTCCGGCTCGCTCAGCAGGTGCAGCAGGGTGGCCATCCAGGCGTCATGGTGAGTGCCGGGATGGGCAAGTGCCGGACCGGTGAGAGCGGCGAGGCCAAGTAGCAGCAGACGGGACATGATGACTCCTTGTTTTCAGATGATGGGATTGTGCACGGTGACGAGTTTGGTGCCGTCGGGAAAGGTGGCTTCCACCTGGATGTCGGGAATCATCTCCGGCACGCCCTCCATCACCTCGTCGCGCTTCAGCAGCGTCGTGCCGTGGCTCATGAGTGCGGCGACCGACTGGCCGTCGCGGGCACCTTCGAGAATGCCGGCAGTGATGAAGGCCACCGCCTCCGGGTAATTGAGCTTGAGGCCGCGCGCCTTGCGCCGTTCGGCGAGCAGCGCGGCGGTGAAGATCAGCAGCTTGTCTTTCTCGCGTGGCGTGAGTTCCATAGGATTTCCTTTCTTACGTGTTCCAGATGCGCGGCACTGCCGCCGCGCGGCCGATGAAGGCGGGGCGCAAATGCTGCCACAGTTCGATGAACCAGGCGCGCGCGGCTTCGGACGAATGGCCGAGATAGCGGCCGACGAACAGATTCGGCATGGCGGTGACGCCGTATTGGGCACCATCCTCGACAGGCTTCGCCTGTTTAGGGTTGTGCGATGCCTG
>DDWF01000326.1:0-135 GCA_002345845.1 Betaproteobacteria bacterium UBA2293
GTTTGCGGCTGTTCTCGGCATGGACGTAGGCCGAGGTGGCATCGAAGGCGATCTGCACATTGTCGGCCAGCACGTGCGGCAGCAGGCCGTCGACACCGTCGGCGGTGACTTTCAGGCCCATCTCGGCGGCGCGCT